>LKHC01000168.1 GCA_001618605.1 Candidatus Fermentibacter danicus | reverse complement strand
CGCCTGCGCGATCTCGCGCTCCACGGCCTCCTGCTCCGGCTCGAACACATAGCCCGACAGAAGTTCCGGATCGACCAGCCCCCACGTGTCCGTGGTGCACAGGCCGATGAGGGCGATCCTGACGCCTTCGTATTCCAGCATCACCTGATCGAGCACGGGATCGGGGATGCCTCCGTCCAAGGCGCTTACGAAATTGCAGCCCAGCACGGGGAACTCCGCCGCACGCGCCAGGGCCAGCGCGTTCTCCACGCCGTCGTCGAAGTCGTGGTTGCCCAGGGTCATCGCCTCGTATCCGGCTGCGTTCATCCACCGGATGACGGAGGCCCCGGTGTCGCAGTTGCCGACAGGAGTGCCCTGATAGATGTCGCCGGCGTCCACGAACAGGCAGTATCC
>LKHC01000167.1 GCA_001618605.1 Candidatus Fermentibacter danicus | reverse complement strand
ATGTCCTGCTGGTCCCAGCACCTGGGCGTGAAGCTGGCGCCGGCGTCCAGACGCATCCCCGCGACGGAGAAGCCCATACCTCCGGTGAAGCTCACCGAATCCAGCGCCCTCGAAACGGGCGACTTGTCGTACCTGAAGCCGAACCTGCATGCCGGGCCGCCCGGGATGTGATTCTCCAGCCCGGCGCAGGCGCTCCAGCAGTCGCGCATGCCCATGTCCGAGCCGTCGAACTCCGCCCCCGAAGCCGCGTAATAGGACACCTCCGCCACGAATCTGCTCCTGAGCGCGTTTCCGGGAAGCCACTCGGCCCCGGCCCTGATCCTCGGAGGCAGTTCGAGATCGCCTGCGGAATCGCCGGTCCAGGAGACGGACATCGCCTTCTCCACGCCGAGCGAGACGCTGAGATCCTCCCGGGGGGAGACGACCACGGAGGCTCTCCCTACCATGCCGGAGAGGTCGCTGGATGAGGCCTCGTCCGTGTCCGGGATCGAGGGATCGATCCAGTTGCGCGTCCAGCGGGTGTCGCGGCTGCCGCTCAGCCATCCCCCGCCGAGGCCGACGGTGACCAGATCGGAGAAGGTCATGGCCGCGGAAGCGCAGGCTTCGCCCACGCATCCGTCGATCTCCAGCCTTTCCTCGCCGGTGGTGACGTAGTAGTCGTTCCTGATCGTCCGGTCGTAGCTGTATCCGAAGGAGGCCCGCTCGACCCATCCGAGAGCTATGGAGAGCGCGTCGGGCATGCCGCCCGTCCGCGACAGGGTCAGGGCAAGACCGCCGGGGATCAGCGGGGACGACCTGTTGAACGCGTGCTCGGCCTCTCCGATGGAACTCTCGAAGGAGTCGTACACCGTCCGGGTNNTCGACGCCGCCCATCGCGAAGGCGCGGGCGCCGACGGCCCCGGACCATTCCCCGTCACCCAGCAGGATGCCGGGGAGCCCCGCGGCGAAAGCCGCCTGGGATATCAAGACAACCGACAGGATCTGTTTCATCACTTCCCCCGGCCTACCAGCGGAAATCGAGCTGGCAGTCTATCCCGTAGCCCGCCCTGTGGTCCCCGAAATCCCTGACCAGGGATGACCCGTCACCCTCGTAGTAGTACTGGTCGTCGGGATCGGGCCGATAGAGGCCCGTCCTCGGGAAGTAGGTGTCCTTCCGGAGGATCCGGAGGCGTAGCTGCAGGGAGTCCGATACGGTCTGCTTTATCGTCAG
>LKHC01000166.1 GCA_001618605.1 Candidatus Fermentibacter danicus | reverse complement strand
CCTCCGTGAAGCGGTGCTCCCAGCGGGCGCTCACGAAACCGCCCGTCATCAGCCTGTCGTCGCTGTATCTCGGGTTGGGGGTCAGCTCGACCGCCCCCGCCCTCAGGGATACCTCGAAGAAGTCGTTGCCGGGGGGCAGGATGAACGTCCTGAGAGTGATCTCGTGAGTGGTGGAGTTCGTCGGGATTATGTCCTGCATCTTGGTCTTGTCCTGGAGCTTGTACTTGAGCCTGAAGCGCACGGGGAACACGGGCCTGTACTCGATCTCGCCCTGGAACCTGTAGTTCTCGAAACCCCAGGGAATGGACCGCCAGACGTCGAGATACACCTTCGGGAAGATGATCTGGCGGCTGACCTGGAATCTGGACTCGACGTAGAGGCCCTCCTCGGGCTTGGGCACGGGCCAGTCGGCCATCTGCCCCATGAGCGGATCGTTCAGATAGTAAGGCTTGTCGAAGATGGTGTCGTCGAAGCGGCCCTGCTCGGCGAATCCCCTGTTGTAGGGGTTTGTGAAGCCCATGCTGTACCGCCGATAGGCTCCGAGCAGATAGAACCAGTCGTTCTGCCAGCGGGCGCCGGCCAGCACGGCCGATCCGTCGTCGTCCTGGAAGGCGGCCTCGCCTTCGAAGGACATCGGCCCGAGGACGGTCTGGCCGCTCAGCGAAAAGACTCTCATGCCGGCGCCTGCCGGCATGTCCATGAACTCCGGGCAGAGCCAGGGCTCCGCATCGCCGGGGATGTCGATCTCTGCGGGATTCGGAGAGAGCGAGTCGCTCCAGGAGATGTTCATGACTCCCGCGCCTATCGCGGTGCCGTATGGAAGGATGCCTCCCAGATCGGCTATGCCGTATCCGCCCACCGTCGTCTCCCTCACGGCGTCCGCCTGCTGCGAGGTACGGAACCGGGAGAGCACGAGGGCGGCCGGAGTGCCGTCGGAGTTGAGGATGGCGTCCCTGGGGGCGCTGGAGAAGAA
>LKHC01000165.1 GCA_001618605.1 Candidatus Fermentibacter danicus | reverse complement strand
TACTGCAGGGAGGCGAAGCCCTTGGCCACGTCCCAGGTTTCGCCGGCTTCACCCATGTCGATGTCGGAGAACAGCCCGTGCCCGGCTGTGGAGAAGTTTCCGCGGGAAAGGCGGACGCCGGCCCTCAGCCTGTCCCCCATGCCGATCCTCGCGATCTCTTCGCTGCCGATCACGTGTCTGGCATCCAGGAGCTGGTCGCGTTCGTCGATGAGCCTCCGGTACAGGGCCAGACTGTCAACGGAGGACCCGGTGTAGTCCCTGCCGCCCTCCTCGAAGTCTGAGATCGCGCTGTTGAGCTCTTCTATGTTGGCCTCGAGGCCCTCCTCGTCGTACCAGCGCCCCGATACGGCATCGACCGAGATCCGGAGGGACCCGAACGGCTCCATGCTGCCGAGGTCGAGTTCCCTGACCGCGATGTAGTCGCGCATGTTGCGGAATCCGTAGTAGGTGAGATTGTCCGCCCCGCGGAAGGAGGTGACGGACGACACTGGACCGAGCGTGGCGAGCCTGGCCTCCACGGCCGCCGCATCCACGAGGCTGACGCCTTCGAGCTTGCGGAGATCCCAGCTCGTGAGCCGGTTCGCCGGCATGGGCCTTATCAGCAGATCCTCCCAGAGGGCCACCGCTGCGTCGCCGGGCCCGTCCTCGACGGCCAGGCGCTCCATCACGTCCAGCACGGCCGGGCTGATGCCGGAGGGAGGAGGAGGGACCACCGAAGTGTTCTCCTTCAGCCAGGAGAGTTC
>LKHC01000164.1 GCA_001618605.1 Candidatus Fermentibacter danicus | reverse complement strand
ATGAAGGCGTACAGAGCCTCCGCCTGCTCTCCGGAGAGGCCGGGAAGCGCATGCAGCTCCTCCAGGGTGGCCGTGTTCAGGTCCGGGGCGGTAGCCGGCACGGAGAGCAGGACCGCCTGGAGGACGAGGCTAGAAAGCATAGCCCACCCCGAACTGATGTGTCGGGGAAAGGTCGGGGTGGCTCTCGAAGCCGTACTGAAGCTCGATTCCCGAGACNNACGGACAGAGGTCCGACCGGCACGGACTGCCCGACATGGATCCTCATCCCCCTGTAGTCGCGGGAGAGAACGACCCTTGACACCAGGCCCGTGGAGGGCTCGTACGACAGTCCGGCGTCGAGCTTCCTGCCGAAAGTCTCCCCGCTCTCGCCTATGCGCGATTC
>LKHC01000163.1 GCA_001618605.1 Candidatus Fermentibacter danicus | reverse complement strand
GAGAATGCCGAAGCTGACCCGTAACTGCTCTGCCCGTCGGCTATGTCCACCTTCCCGAAAACGGGCTGCACACCGAAGAGCATCCCGCGGCCCAGACGCCCGGCCGCGGTGAAGGCCAGCAGGGTTTCGGCGTAGTCCTCGAAACCGAACACCCTCATCGAAGCCCCCGCGGACCAGGTGTCGGTGACGGAGGTGGAAACGTCGAGGCCGTGGGTTGCGAAGTCGAAAGCGGTGAAGGGAAGCCTGCTAGAGGCGTACACGGTCCATCCGCCGCCCCGGGCGAGGCTGGCGGGGTTCGACAGGACAGACGACGGCCCGAGGCCCACGACGCCCGTTCCACCCATTGCCTGGTCCGCCACTCCCATCTCCAGCTCCTCGAAGGCCGCCGAGGCCTGCGGCGGGGCGAGAGTCAGCAGCAGCAGGAGCGCGGGAACCGCAGGACCGATGGTTCCGGTTCTTATCATGGTCTCACTCCAGTCCCGCGGCGACCACGACGGTTTCGGTGGTCACCATGCGTTCGCCCGCGGGGCCCGTCCCCTCGAGCTGGATGATGTACGGTCCCATCGGAAGGGCCTCGTTGCGATCGTCCGTGCCCTTCCACTCCATCACGTCGCCGCCCACCCGGGACTCCACGAGCCTCGCCACTTCGCGCCCGGACCTGTCGAAGACCTTGATGGTGAATCTGAGGTCGTCGGGGCCGCCGTATTCGAGCCGGAGAGCCTCTCCGCGGGAGGGGGCGAAGGGGGTTCCCATGACGTCCAGATGGAAGGTCAGGGGAATGGACGGAGAATACGCCTGGAGGTCGGACTGATACCTGGGAAGGAGCTGATACCCGGAGTCATAGGGAGGTTCGGAGTCGTACTGACCTCCGACGCCGGTGACGAAGAGCCTCGCTCCGGCACGGATCCCCGACACGGAGATCCCGGTGGAGCCGCTCACCCGAACGGCTATCGGAGTATCCCCGTTCCAGACGTTGAAGTTCCAGCCCCCGCCCGACTGGACCGGGTCGTTGGCCACCGTGACCCACTCGGTTCTCCCGGGGTCGCCCGCCCGGATCAGGAGCCCCTCCACCGACTCGCCGACGCCCTGATGCCTGACCAGAGGGAAGGGCTCGGGAGGCGCCCCGGCCCCCACGAAGACGTAGTCCGACTGATCAGCCGGGGAGATCTCCGCGAGACCGTTGTACTGCTTGATCTCGCCGGTGACCTGGAGGGTGTCCCCCGGCCCTACGGAGAAGCCCGGCAGCTTGTAGGAATAGACGTTTATGCCTGCCGTCGCGTCCTGGACGTAGAAGCTCGCGCCGGAACCCGTGGAGAAGAGCGTCGGCTCGCACACGGCCACGGCGACGATCGTGACTGTCTGGCCGAGCAGATCGGGCAGCCCGTCGCCGTCGAGATCGGCTCTGGCCTCCTGGACGGTGATTCCCGCGGCCGGAAGCACGAGGAGCGGAAGTAGCGCAAGAGATTTTGTCATGCGGTTTCCCCCTGCCCCGCCGGCCTCATCTGCCGGCGGCGATTTCTGCGTCCGTAAGCCTGGCGGCCCTTGAAAGGGCCTCTCCGGCCGACATCCGCCCGTACAGAGCTATCTCGATCGCCTCGGAAAGAAACTCCCTGCCTTCGTACCAGGCGGAGGTCTGAGGCTCGAACAGCGCGTAGTCGAGCTGTCCGATGACGCCGTCCAGCCCGGGGTTCGCTTCGATCCTCGCGATCGCCTCGGGTTCCGACAGCGCTCCGCGCACGGCGGGCAGATAACCGCTGCCGGCGAACCACCTCGCCTGCTGGCGAGGTTCGAGGAACCACTTCGCGAACTCCCAGGAGGCGGCTATCTCCCTGGGGTCGTCGGACCGGAAGATCACCACGTTGGTCCCCGCTATGAACACGGATCGCCGCACGCCCGAAGGCAGCGGGGCGACGCCGATCCTGAAGGTGGACAGCCCGCTTGCGGCTCTGCTCTGCATGTCCTTTTTCAGGAAGGCGAGAGAGGTGACGGAAGCCTCGATGAGAGCGACGCGGCCCGCCGAGAACTGCCTCTGGTGATCGAATCCCGTTGCGAGATATGCAGTTCGGTCCTCGTGGAGCAGGGCCTGGAGAAAGCCGAGCGCCTGCTCGCCCTCGGGGGAGTCGAAGGCGACGGAGCCGCTGGACGAATCGATGAGGCTCCCCCCGAACTGCGACAGGAGGCATTCGAAGGTCCAGACGCTGCCCGTGAAGGCGGTTCCCCATCGGTCGCAGTCGTCCAGGAGATCCCCGTCGGAGTTGCCGTCGAGCGTCAGGGCGCGGAGGAGGGCCCTGTGCCCGTCCAGGGTCTGCGCGGGCGACAGGCCGAGGCTTTCGAACAGATCGGCGTTGTAGTAGACGAGCGGAACGCTCTTGTTGAAGGGAAGGCTGTAGATACGGCCATCGAACGTGTTGTCCTCACGGAACACTTCGTAGACGTCGGGCCAGATTTCGTCAGTAAAGCCGGGGTCGAGCGCCATCAGGGAGTCCATCGGGACGATGGCGTCGCCCCTTACGAGCTGGGCGGTCCAGGTTTCGTATGCCTGGGCTATGGACGGGGTGTCTCCGGCCATGACGCTCGCCATGATCTTCTGGCTGAGCGCCCTGTAGTTGCCCATGGCCACGGGCACGACCTCGATGCCGGGGTGCGTCGCGTTGAACTCCGCAATGAGGGAGTCCTCCAGCACGTCGCCGAGGGGGCCGCCCATCGCGTGCCAGAACGTAACCCTGACGACTCCTTCGCCGGGCGGTGGCCCGCCGCCGCAGGACAACGCCAGAAGAGCCAGTCCCGCCGGCAGCGGAAGGGCACGGATGCGGCCCGGAGCCCGGGTCCGGCGGCGGCTGCCTCCTACTTGCAGCAGCACGAGCCGGAGCAGGTGTGCCCGGAGCCGTCCGGGGAGGGCTTTGCGGATTCGCATGCTGCACCGTCGCCCGGGCAGGCCCCCTTCCTGTAGTCGGTCGCGTAGAATCCCGAACCCTTGAAGATGATTCCCGCACCGCAGCCTATCAGGCGGCGCACGGTGCCGCCGCATTCCGGGCAGACCCTGTCGGGGTCGGCCGTCATGCTCTGGAACTTTTCGTACTTTTTCCCGCAGGATTCACACTCGTAGTCATAGGTTGGCATCGAAGCCTCCATGTCGGCCCGCTCTCACACGCATATGCGTGGAGGACAGGGTTGCGGAATACCTTCCGCCCGGCCCGCCCCCGTCTCCGGGTTGGTGTCGGGCTAATATGCAGCAAAGGGCCGCTGAAAACATCGGTCCGCAAGAAACGTGCCAGTGTGCGCAACGAAGCATTTTCGTCCCCCGCTTCCAGATGCGCGGCACGGGAAAGGCATGGGTTCTGCAAGCGGGCCCTAACGGCCGGGCATCCCCTGCTTCCCGTCCACCACGTCGGCGGGCCTGAGGCCCTCGCGAAGCGCGGCCGCCAGGCCTGCCGCGATTATCGGCAGGAACTGCGTGACGTGGAACACCAGCGCAAGGCCGCCGGCCTGCGGGGCGGTCAGGTCGGTCACTGCGGGAAGGACCGCCGTCAGGGCCGCGTGGACCGTTCCCGTTCCGGCCGGAGTGGGAATGAGCATTCCGAAGGCCGCCAGTATGAGGACGAGCGCGGGATAGTACCAGCGGAACGGCAGCGAGAGCGCGAAGAAGACCGGAGCGGCCGAGAGCACCAGGCTCGTCCATACCAGAATCGCGAAGAGGGAGACCAGGACCAGATCCCTCACGCTCCTGAGAACCGCCAGTCCGTCCGCGAAAGAGAGGAGGAGGGACTCGAAACGATCGGCGGCCCGGTGGAGACCAGCCCATCTGAGAGGCGCGACGGAGAGGGCGCAGGCCCTGGCGCGCCAGACTCTGATGGACACGGCGAAAGCCAGCACCAGGACATACCCGGCCCCGGCCAGGATCAGGCCGGTCCTGACGGGGGGATCGAGATGATCCCAGAGGCTCGCGAGCGCCACGAGACTCATGGCGGTCAGGGTCAGACCGTCGAATATCCTGCTCAGCACCACGGTTGCGAGGGAGGACGCCGCGGGTATCCCCGTCCTCCTCGAGAGCAGGAGAGCCCGTGCGAACTCCCCCAGCCTCGCGGGCAGCACCGAATTGATCATGAAACCGGCCAGCAGGGGCGAGACGGCACACGAGAAGCCGACCCTCCTGACGGGGGCCAGCAGTATCTGCCACTGGATCGTTCTGAAGACGTAGCTCAGCCCGAGGAAGGGCAGGACGAGGAGGAGGAGCGGCCAGCGGACGTTCTTCAGCACGGCCGTCAGGCCGTCGAGATCGAGACTCCTGTAGGTCAGGTACAGGGTGGCCGCGGCTATGGCGACGCCTGCGGCGAGCTGAAGCAGCAGCCGGCGGCGGCTCAACTGACCCTTCCGGACGACTCTGACTCCAGCGCGGCGCAGAGGGCGTGTCCGGCGGCGAGGAGAACCTCCTGGACGTGGCCGGAAACGCTCGCGGGCACGACTACGGAGGCGTCGGCGGCATCCGCGAGATCGG
>LKHC01000162.1 GCA_001618605.1 Candidatus Fermentibacter danicus | reverse complement strand
CTCTCGGTCGGCAAGGGCAGGAAGGGGGCATCGAGATGAACTGGGATCTCGTCGGGATCTGGCTCGGCGCCGTCCTCACCCTGATGCTCTACAGCTTCCTTTACAGGGACAATCCCTTCTACAAATTCGCGGAGCATCTGTTCGTCGGGATGAGCGCGGGCTACTGGCTCATCTACACCATCTTCAACGTGCTGATACCGAACTTCTGGAACGAACTGACCGGGGCCGGCGACGGCACCCCCGACCTGCTGATGGTCATCCCGGGCATCTTCGGGCTCTTCATGCTGGCGAGGCTCGTGCCGAAGATCGCGGGTCTCTCCAGGCTGGCTCTGTCGATGATAGTCGGCACCGGCGCCGGCCTCGGGCTGATCAGCACCCTCCAGACCAACTGCCTGAGCCAGGTGGAGGGCACGATAGTGCCTCTGTCGGGCGTCGGAACCGCCGGCTTCCTGAACAATCTGATACTCGTCGCCGGTGTGGTGTGCGGGCTGGTCTATTTCTTCTTCTCGAAGGCCCACAAGGGGGTGGTGGGAGCCGCGGCCAACATCGGCATAACGGTTCTGATGATCGCCTTCGGGGCCAGTTTCGGATACACCGTCATGGCCAGGATAAGCCTGCTGATCGGACAGGCCCAGTTCCTGATCTTCGACTGGCTTCCGACCTTCTCCATAATCTTCGGAGCAGGCGGCTAGGATGGTCCGCGTGAATGCTTGACACACATCGGAACCTCGGGTATTCTCGCTTTTGGCGAGAGCGAATACAGGCGAAGTCCGCCTCTGAGAGGTGGTCGTTATTTGGTGCAACGCAATGGTGTACGATTGTGATTCCGGTGCCCGTCGCGGGGGGTGAAGGGAACGCCGGAATCGTGGAATGAAGGAAAGGGTAACGTCTCCCACAATGGAAAGGAGCGTACAGCAGTGCTAGGAAGAGCTACGGCAATAACCGCCGCGCTTGTCCTGTGCCTCGCGCTAGTTGCCGGCGCAGGTACCACCGGCAAGATCGCCGGACGGGTCACCGACAACTCCGGCAATCCCCTGGTGGGCGCGACGGTCATGATCGTCGGAACCCAGTACGGCGCCATGACCGACGCCAACGGCGAGTACTTCATCATCAACCTCGAACCGGCGAACTACGACCTCACGGCCAACATGGTCGGCATGAGCAGTTCCACCGCCAACGGCGTAATGGTGAGCGCCGACCTCACCACCCGGATGGATTTCACGCTGAACCCCACCACCGTCGGAAGCACGGTCATCCAGGTCACCGACCAGCGTGGCATGATCCTGAGGGACGTCACCTCCTCGATCCATGTCGTGAGCCGTGACGAAATCCGCACGATGCCGGTCGCCGGCATCCAGGACATCGTCAGCCGCCAGGCCGGCGCAACGGATCGCGGCGGGCTCCACATGCGCGGCGGCCGCAGCGGCGAGGTCGCCTACCTCGTCGACGGCATCGCTCAGCAGGACGCCACGACCAACACGTTCAACTCCGACATTCCCCTCTCCGCCGTCGCGGAAACCTCCGTCATGACCGGCGCCTTCGGCGCCGAGTACGGCAACGCCCAGTCGGGCGTCGTCCAGATCATCACCCGCGAAGGCGGAAACACCTACACAGGCTCTGTCGAGTTCAGCGGCAACGACTGGCAGGCGCTGGGCCTCGCCGACGACTGGACCTGGCAGGCCAACCGCGGCGACGCCGGCCCGTTCGCCGAGGCCATGATCAACGTCGAGGCCGCGATCGGCGGCCCCGAGCCCATCACCAGCTTCCTTCTACCCGCCATGGGCCTTCGCGTTCCCGCCGACGTAAGGCTCTTCCTGTCCGGTGAGTTCATGGAGACGGGCGGCGGCGAGGAAGGGCGCTACCAGTACCAGTTCAACAACTGGAGAACCCAGTACTCCGGCAACGCCAAGCTGACCATCAAGCCTTCGCCCCGCACCAAGGTAAACTTCACGTACTACGTGCTGGACAGGACAGGCGGCTACCCCGACTGGGCCTGGAACCGTTTCGAGACCACCTACATCGACACCGTCCAGGGGTCGTCCACCTACGGCGACACACTCGCCGACGGCATCGACATCAGGTACGGCCTCCCCACCCGCTTCTGGCTGAACACCAGCATGGGCGTCGGCCTGACCCAGACTCTCAGCGACGCCACCTTCATGGAGTTCAAGCTGAACCAGTACATATCCGACTTCCGGTACAAGATTCGCGACTGGAACGGCGGCTGGCTGGGCGAGAACTTCACACAGGCGGACTGGCTGGCCTATACCCCCAGCCGCATCGTCGACACCGATGGCTTCTATCGCCAGGGCGCCAGCAGGCTGGCCTGGGGAGTAACCCGCAGCCTGACCTCCTCCGTGAGGTTCGACGTCACAAGCCAGATCAACCAGCAGCACCAGCTCAAGGCCGGTGTGGAAGGCCACTACTACGACGTTTTCGATTACAGCGTCGACACCGCTTCGGGCGGCAACATCTACATGAACCGCTACCACGCCTTCCCGAACTCCGGCGCGATCTACTTCCAGGACAAGATGGAATACCGCGGAATGGTCGTTAACGCCGGCCTCCGGTTCGACTACTTCGACCCCAACTTCGACGAGTACCCTGCGGATCCGGCCAATCCCGTGGTCCCCGGCACCACTCCCGACGATCCGGACCACATCGTCAACCCGATCGAAGTCCCGGTCAAGTACCACCTCAGCCCCCGCGTGGGCTTCTCCCACCCCGTGACCGAGCGCGATGTGCTGCACTTCACGTACGGTCACTACTTCCAGATGCCCATGTTCAACAGGCTCTACGACGGTTCCAACTATGACCTTTCAGGCGCCTTCCCGCTGGTCGGGAACCCCGACCTCGAACCCGAGCAGACGGTGTCCTACGAGGTCGGCGTGAAGCACCAGTTCGACGATTACACCATGATCGACGTAACCGGCTTCTACAAGGACATCACCGGTCTCGTCGACACCGAGAAGAACTACTACACCGTGGTGGACTCGTACGACAGGTACATCAACGCCGACTACGGCAACGTCCGCGGAGCCGAGCTCACGCTGATGAGACGCCCGTCGGGATTCTTCTCCGCAGTCGCCAGCTACACCTACCAGGTCGCCAAGGGCAAGTCCTCCAGTGCAAGCCAGAACTACACCTACCTCTGGGCCGGATGGGTGATTCCCAAGCGCGAGTCCTATCTCGACTGGGATCAGAGGCACTCGTTCAACACGGACGTGAGCTTCAACGTCCCTCAGGGCGAAGGCCCCAGGATCAACGGGTATCCGTTCCTCGAGGGTTTCGGTGCCACCGTCACCTTCGCCTACGGATCGGGGTTCCCCTACACCCAGTCCAGCCAGGGCACTGCCTCTCCGCAGATCAACGGAAGGCGCTACCCCTGGACGATCGACACCGACCTCAAGGTGAGCAGGACGATCTGGGCCGGTCCTGTGACCATGGATGTCTACTGCTGGATCTTCAACATCTTCGACCGCAGGAACATCAATTCGATTGCCGACATAGCCTGGTACGACGCCGACCAGGACGGCGACGGCAGGCCCGATCACGATCCGGGCGGCAGCGCACACAACCCTTACGTTTACTCCCGCCCCAGGGTGATCAGGTTCGGCTTCGGGCTGGAATGGTAGGAATAGAACCGTAAGGCAACAAAGGGGCGGCCCCGCAGAGGGGGCCGCCCCCAACCGAGCACAAGGAGTTGTTCCCTATGCGTAACGTCTTCCTGGCAGTCCTCATGCTGGCTGCTGTATCCTGGGCGCAGGCGCCGGCCGACTCGACTGTTCCAGCTCCCGTCGACACCACAGCTCAGCAGGTGGAGGAGCCGGTAGAGCCGGTCGCCCCTCCCGCCGAAACCACTGAAGCCCCCGAGGGCGAGGAAATAGAACGTCCCCAGAGCGCTTCGATGGACCTGAAGGATCTGTTCATCGCCGGCGGCGTCTTCATGTGGCCTCTGCTTCTCAGCGCCATCATCGGCGTCGCGGTCGCCATCGAGCGCTACATCGTACTCCGCAAGTGCAAGATCAACCAGGGCACCTTCCTGGATCAGCTCGGCGGATACATCCGCAAGGGCGACCACAAGGGCGCCGAGGATCTGTGCGACCGTACCCGCGGCCCCGTCGCCTCGATACTTCGCGCCGGACTCATCAGGCGTGACAAGGGTCTCGAGGCCGTCGAGAAGGGTATCGAGACGGCCGCCCAGGTCGAGATGGCCTTCCTCGAGAAGGGTCTCATCATCATGGCATCCGTGGTCGTCGTGGCCCCGATGCTCGGCTTCCTCGGCACGGTCTCGGGCATGATCAACGCGTTCGGCGCCATCGCCGCCGCGAAGAACGTCGAGGCCAGCCTGGTCGCGAGCGGTATTCAGGAGGCCCTCATCACGACCGCCGCCGGTCTGATGATCGCCATCCCCATACAGCTCATGTACAACTGGTACGTATCGATCATCGGACGGTATGTGATCGACATGGAGGAGGCCAGCAGCTTCCTCATCGACACTCTGTCCGACATGGAACTCCTCAAGAAGCTCTAGAAGGAGATCGGATGCGACTCCTGAAGAAACCGACCGTAAGCGCGGACATTCCGGATGCCTCGATGGCGGACATCGGATTCTTGTTGCTGATCTTCTTCCTGGTCACGACGACGTTCGAGGTTCAGAAGGGCATCTCCTACAGGCTTCCCAAGAAGCCCGACGAGCGGACGCAGGAGGTCGTCATCGACGAGGCGAACCGCCTGGTGATGACCATAAAGCAGTGGGGCCTCGACGAGTACGTGGCCCTGATCGACCAGGCTCCCCCAAACGGTCCTCTGCAGAGGGCCAGGGCGGGCGAGGACGTCAGCCTGGAATCCGATACGCTCGTCTCCGGGATAAGGATCCTCGCCTCCGACAGGGTTGAAGCCCTGTCCGAGACGCGTTCGAGGCTTCTCTCGAACGCAGTGATGGCGATGGATCTCTCGGAGGGAACCTATTCTAGCCTCGAAAGAGTGATCGAGGGCGAGAACCTCGTCCCCCAGTTGAAGCCCGGTCTGATGCGGACCCACCTGGGAAGCGGTATCGCGGTCGATGACGATCCGCTGTTCGGGCAGGTCGCCTTCGGCGACACTCTCGTGCTGGCGGACGCCGTCCAGGGAGAGATAGCCACGGTAGTCCGGGAAAGCGAACTCGTGGTCATCCTCAAGTTCTTCCCCGACTGCGACTACAACGGAATGGTCCAGGCGCTTGACATGCTCCGCAGGAACGGCGTCAGCCGTACCGGCATAACGACACAGGAGAGGACGGGGGGTGGGGCCTGATGCTCATAAAGCGCAGGATACGGGCACAGGCAAAGGTCTACACGGGCACCTCGGCAGACCTCGTCTTCATACTCATCATCTTCTTCATGAGCACCACCCTCTTCAAGGAGGAGGGCGGGCTGAGCATACGGTTCCCGCAGGCTCATCCCGAGGTGATGACGGAGATCGGCAAGCAGTCCCTGACGATCAGGGTGTGGATAAAGCAACTGGAGCCCGGGAACCAGCAGAGCGAGATGGTCGCCAGGATAGGCGACTTCGATGTTCCCGTCGCGGACGTGCCCCAGCAGCTCCGGTCCCTGAGCGAGCGCCTCTGGCGCGAGCAGAACAAGTCGGTGGACATGATAGTGTTCAATGTCGACCGTCGCGTGCCCATGGGCTCGATGGTCGAGCTGTTCAACGCCCTTCGCTACGAGGAGCTCTACAGCGTGATGTTCAACGCTGAAGAGCGGCGATACTGACGGAGGGGAGGGACGTTATGAGCTCTCATGCGAACAGCGAATTACAGGAACGCGCGGCGATGTACTCCGACTGGGCGATAGCCGGTGCGATCGCCCTTATGATCGTGATACTCGAAGTCGTTCCCCGGACCGAGATGGGGCGGATCAGCACCCGCACCACCGACACCGAGATGGAGGCCGTCGAGGCCGACATAGCCTTCGACGACCAGGTCGAGGAGCAGCAGGAGCAGGTCGAGGAGCAGCAGGCGGAGATGCAGCAGGCCGCCGATCAGATGATCGAGGAGCTGCAGACCAATGTCACGATCTCCCTGAGCACGGACACCATCGGCCTCGCGAGCGCCGCTACGGTCGCGCAGACCATCGAGGACATAGGCCCAGGCGACGCCGGCGGCGGTGAGATGGGCCCTCCAAGGTTCATGCCTGCGGAGGTCTTCCCTTCCTGTACTTACCAGCCCGCGCCCCAGTACCCCGAGATGGCCAGGATGGCCGGGGTCGAGGGCAGCGTTGTCCTCTGGATCTACGTGAAGCCTGACGGAACGGTGGGCGATGTGCAGCTCTACAACTCCAGCGGCGTCGAATCGCTCGACCAGGCCGCGCTTGCTGCGGCGCCCCGCACTCGGTGGGTTCCGGCTTCCAACAACGGGATACCGACGGGCGTCTGGACGACGCTGACATACCGGTTCACCCTGACGACCTAGGAATGTTGAAGACGAACGATAGTTTTCCAGACTGCAACCCCGCCGGCGACGCCTGCGAGGTTACGGCACCAAAGCGGATGAATTGGAGGTGAAGGAGGGTATGAACTACTCCAGTAACAGACGCTGGTTCCCCGTTCTTCTGGTTCTAGCGGTTGCGCTCTTCGCAACCGGCGCCGGAGCGAGGAATCTGCGAACCGTTCCCATCCCCATGGACGGGACAGACGCGCGGCCCAGCCCCGCCGTGCTGCTGCACAACCTGTCCAACGTGTGGAGCATCGTCTATAACGTGTTCCTCTATGGAGACTACTCCGAAACCTACCCGTCCATGCAGTGGCCGGGCGGAAGCTCCAACAACTATCTCTGGAGCGGAGACCTCTGGTCCTGCGCCTACGGCGACATAGTCCAGACCCCGGGCGATTCGGCCAAGTATGCGAGCTGCGCCCAGGGCGCCCAGTCCTACGAGCTGTGGTGCAGCGAGGGAACCACCTCGGGGAAGCTTTCCCCCGGACCCACGGGTCTGGAGGAGACCTTCTACACGGCCGACGACTGGTACAGTGTCCGCAACGAGAATCCCTACGGGCTCCAGATCTACACTGAGAACTACACCTGGGGCACCCCGGGCTACAACCAGTTCATGGTGAACAATCTCATCTTCACCCATCACAGCGAGTACGGTCAGCCTGGCGTTCCGCTGAACGCCTTCGTGGCCGGCGTGAGGGGTGACTGCGACGTGTCCGACGCCGACGTTACCGAAAACCACATCGACGACCTGGTCTTCTACGA
>LKHC01000161.1 GCA_001618605.1 Candidatus Fermentibacter danicus | reverse complement strand
AATCCCTCGTCGTCCTCGGACGATACCGGCGAGCTGAGCAACATCCCCGTCTGCAACGGCTTCATCGGATGGCGCCTTCTCGACTGCTGGATCAAGAAGGCCGACGGCACGATCCAGCGTCCGTCCGACGTGATGGGTGTGCCCATCCCCCTGTCGCACTCCTGGTGGAACTGGGAGAGCGACCCCGGAACCGACGAGGAAATCTATAACTTCCTCTGGGGCAACAATCCCGACGGCAGCGGCAGGGTGAGCGGTCCCGCCTTCCTGTCCGACTGGGTCGGAAATCCCGCGGCCCCCGAGGCATTCGCTCCTGAGAATCCCGGGCCTTGGCCGGTCGTCGACGACAACCCGAGGAACCAGGGCTATCCCGTGTTCGACTACAGGTTCCTCATGGGAATCGGTCCTGTCGACCTGGCTGACGGCGACAGCCTTCACGTCATCGGCGGCTGGATTGTGGGCAGGGGTCTCGACGGCCTCAGAGCCGCCGCGGACAACCTCCTCGACGCCTACTACAGGGGTGGCGAGGGCGAGCCCGGAGGCTGGGGTGTTCCGTCCCTTCCCCCGACTCCCATCCTGTTCTACGAAGCCCAGGACGGCAACGTCCATCTCGAGTGGGGCGCCAATGCCGAAGTCTTCGATCCGTTCGGAGGCTACAGGATATACAGGGCCAGATTCGCGCCCCAGAACTGGGAGCTCGTCGCTGACATCCCCGGCGCCGGCACCTACTCCTACGACGACTCCGAAGTGACGAACGGCTTCCCCTACTACTACGTCGTCTGCGCATACGACGCGGAAACCGACATCGAGGGAACCCGCTCCAACTACAAGCAGACTCTCGAAGGCACGCCGCTCGCGGTCGTCCCCTCCTGGAACTCCTCTGCGGACTGGAAGAACCAGGTCGCAGTGGTGCCCAATCCGTACCGCGGATCGTGCTCCTGGGAGCAGACCTACTTCGACAAGATCGCCTTCGTGAATCTGCCGACGATGTGCGACATCTACATCTACACGCTCGCGGGCGATCACGTGATCACCCTGGAGCATCGTGGATGGGGCGGCAACGAGGGAACGGAGTTCTGGGACCTCGTGAGCCGCAATCAGCAGGAAGTCGTCTCGGGCCTGTACTTCTACAGGATCGAGACCGAGGACGATTATCTCATCGGCAAGTTCGCCATCATAAAGTAGGGAGGAGGGGCAATGAAACTGACAGGAAGAATCCTGATTGCAGCGGCTGCCGTCCTCCTGCTCTTCCCGGCATCGGCCGACGCGAGCTTCGCCAAGGTTGGAACCGCTGGCGCCCAGTTCCTCAAGCTGGGTCTTGGCACCAGGGGAGCCGCCATGGGTGGAGCCTTCGTGGCCACGGCGGATGACGCGAGCGCAGCCTGGTGGAATCCGGCATGCCTGGTTCGCGTGCCCGGCACGCAGGTACAGCTCACACATACGGAGTGGTTCGAGGATGTCCGCTACGAGGCCGGTGTCGTGACCCGGGAGTTCCCCGCGATCGGCACCTTCGCCCTGCAGTTCGGACTGCTCAGCTCCGGAGACATGAATGTCACCACCGTCGAGCACCCCGAGGGTACTGGTGAGACCTTCACCTGCAACGACATGGTGGTCGGGCTGACCTATTCCAGGATGCTGACCGACAGGTTCAGCACCGGCGTCACGTTCAAGTATGTCCGTGAAGGGTGGGACGACATCTCCGCCTCCGGTCTGGCGGTCGACCTGGGTACCCTGTACAACACCGGCTTCCGTACCCTGAGGATCGGCATGACGATCCAGCACTTCGGAGGGGAGCTCACTCCGAGCGGCGAGTTCGACGACTACTACAGCGGGTCGGACTCCCTGAAGACGTTCCTTCCCTATTCTCTCCCGATGACCTTCAAGCTGGGCTTCGCGATGGATGTCCTCGACGAGGGTCCACACTTCATGACCATCGCTGTCGACGGTGTGCATCCGAACGACAACACGGAGCAGGTCAACATCGGCGGAGAATACTGGTACAACGGCATGGTCGCCCTCCGCGGCGGCTACCGCGTGAACACGGACGAGGAAGGCCTCACCGCCGGAGCGGGATTCCGCATTCCGGTGAGCGGCCGCACCATCGCCCTCGATTACGCCTATGCCGATTTCAACAGGCTGGACATGGTTCATAGGGCCAGCCTGGGGTTCGAGTTCTAGAACCGGTAGGGCGGGGAGGGGCCATGCCCCTCCCACCGCCACCGGTGAAAGGTTCGTGATGACGGGTTCCGCTCTGATCCTCTCGGCTCTGACCGGTCTGCAGCTCGGCTGGACCGTCGCCCCTGCGACGGCATCCGGGTCTGGCTCGATAACGGTCGATGCGATGCTGGAGGAGCACGATCTTGTCTTCGTTACCGAGGATGGTGCAGAAGCCGCGTCTTTCGAAGCCGTGGCGAGCCTTCCCGGGAACGGAGGCGGATTCGCGAGGAGCGGCGGAACCATAGCACGGGCCGATCTTCCTTTTACCCAGAGGCTGGTCCTGAACGGACTGGAAGCCGGCAGGTACGATCTCGTGCTGATGCTCAGGGATCTGGAATCCGGCAGGACCACCGTCCGGGAGGCCACCGTGGAGGTTCCGGCCAGAGTCACCGGAAACTGGTCGTCGTCGATGGTACGGATCGAGGGCGGTACTCAGAGGATATCCGGTTCGGCTGACGTGGCCTGGCAGGTCTTCCCCCCCGAGGGAGAGGAGATACCTGACTCGCTCACGGCTGCATTCCTTCTGAGAGGCGCTTCCGGCGCTACTGCGGCGGAAGGCTGGATGGAGGAATCCGGAGGTGTGTTCTCGGGTACGATACCTTTGGAGTCCGTGCCCGCCGGCGACTACGAACTGGTCATGGCCGCTGTGCTGGGTTCCGAAATCCAGACGGCTTCGGTCCTCTCGATCGAGGTCGAGGAGGACTGGGATCTCTGGGGGCGGGACGCGAAGGTCACGGCGGAACTGGTCAGACCGATAGCGGAGTCCGGGGTTCTCGGCGACCTCGAGAACGCGGATTCCGAGTCTGGCCGGAGGGCCGTGATGTCCCAGTTCTGGAAGGATCACGACCCGACACCCATGACGGTGGAAAACGAGTTCCTGGACCAGTATCTGGAGAGGCTGGACTACATCTCGAAGAAGTTCTCGAGGGCGGGAACGCCCGGCATAGACACGGACATGGGCCGGGTCTATGCGCTTCTGGGCGAACCCGACATGCTCGAGGACATGCCCTTCGAGACCGGCAACTACCCGTACCAGGTGTGGACCTACTTCACGCCGTCGATCACCGTACTGTTCGTGGACGAGTACGGAGTGGGGATGTACGACCTGCACACGCCGTGGAGGGATATCAGGAGGGCATATGAGAGGATGTAGAATCTTCCTCCTCCTGACTC
This sequence comes from Candidatus Fermentibacter danicus, assembly GCA_001618605.1. Classification (GTDB taxonomy): domain Bacteria; phylum Fermentibacterota; class Fermentibacteria; order Fermentibacterales; family Fermentibacteraceae; genus Fermentibacter; species Fermentibacter danicus. The sequence goes on along the minus strand of LKHC01000161.1, from coordinate 10,193 downwards.
TCGCCATGGGTTCGAGCATGGCGGGATCGGGGCTTGCGACCGTATCCTCGGGCGATCTGAGTTTCTTCATCGACACGGCGGTCTTCCGCCTGGCCGGTACGGATACTCTCGCCCTCGAGGTGTACGAGAGCATCCCGGTCGGCCAGCTCGCCCAGGACGGGGGTCTGGTCTCCTTCCAGACCGATGCGGTCCTCCTGTCCGCATCCGGCGACACTCTGGCGGTCAGGCAGTGGATCTCCGAAACCGAGTGGATCGAGGGCCGTTCGGTCGTCAATTCGACCGTCATGGTCGTCGAGCCCGGTGAACAGACTCTCTCCGTCACCGTTACGGACCTCTCCAACGGAAGGCGGGGAGCGTCGGCCAGGAACCTTGCGGTGGAAGCCCCATCCGCGATGAGCGAGATGGAGGTTGCCAACATCGTCATGCCGGCCGTGGAGGACTCGCACAATCCCCTGAGAAAGGGGAATCTCGTGATCTTCCCTGCGGCCGACAGCAGGTTCGACCTGCCCGGCGAATCGATGGCATACATCTACTCCGAGGTCTACGGCATGGGCGGAGAATCCCTCCGGCGCCAGAGCCGTCTGACGGACGCCTCCGGCGGACTCCTCTTCGCCAGGCCCTGGGATGTGCTCGACATCCCCGAGGGCGCCGAGGCCGTGGGGCTTCTCGACAGCCTCAGCCTTGCAGGCGCCAGAGTCTCAGGGCTCCACTACCTCGAAGTGGCCCTGGTTGCATCGGGTGACACGCTTCTGGAGCGCAAGCCGATAATGATAATGAACGAAGCCGGCTCGTCAGCGGGGCCGGTCGTCCAGGCCGGCGGAGGAGGGGCCGCGGACTACCTGGATGAGTTGCCGCTGCTCCTTACCCCCAGCGAGAAGTCGATCTACGACGGCCTGTCCGATACCGCCGCCCGCGAAGCCTTCTACGGCCGGTACTGGGCGTCCCGGCCCGAAGCGAGAGCCGACTTCGAAGCGAGGTGCAGGGAGGCCGGGTCGTTCTCCACCGTCTTCAGGGAAGGCTGGCAGACCGACCGGGGAAGGGTGTACATAAAGTTCGGTCGTCCCGACGATGTCGAGAGGATGCCGCTCCAGGTGGGCACGGCCCCCTTCGAGACCTGGTCCTACGAACAGGGAGGAAGGACTTTCGTATTCGTCGACACCGATGGAACGGGCAATTACGTTCAGGTCTACTCGACCGTCCCCGGAGAGGTGAGCTACTCCAACTGGGAGAGAATGCTGTCGCCGATCGGGGTCGGATCGTCGGGAGACATGTGATGAGGAAAGACGAAGATCAAACGACATCCGGGCGCTCTCGGGGCGCCGGGTGGATGCGTTCCGGCAGCGGCGACATGCTGCCGCTCGTCAGGAGGAGGTTGAGTATGAGAGCAATGACGGGATCCCGCCTGGCAGGCGTTCTGTCTACCGCGGCGGTGCTCCTGTTGCCGGCCCTGGGCATCGGCACAGCGAATGCTCTGGATGTCGGGGATATGGTGCCTCTGCTGGTGCCGGACCAGTGCCAGTTCCCCTCGGAGCCAGAGACGAAGAACTTCTTCTGCGTAGCTGTGACCGACCATGCCTACTGGCTGGTTCAGGACTCCACCACTCTCGGTAACAATCCTGATCAATTCCAGCCCCGCGCAGTCTGGGGCGATCTCATCACCCAGGCGGAGATCGACAGCCTGACCGCCCAGTTCGAGGGCGCCGGCGTCGATGTGTACGGCACCGTAACCGGCTTGTTAGGGCCGGTTCCCGACACGGATTCCGATCCCAGGATCTGGATCGTGTTCGCCGACTTCCCGGACTTCTACCAGAATTCGTCCGGTGGCCCGACCCGTGTGAACAGGTGCGCCTATGTGCATCCGGACGACCTCGATCCGGATCCCGAGGCCGTCTTCAACGAGCACGACATCTTCTACATCAACGCAGGGCTCATGAAGAACTCCCCCGCAAACGCATCCAAGCTCCGCACATGGTTCATCCCCTCAGGGCTTGCCATGCTGATCCGGATGGGCGTCCGCCCCGACGAGCAGCTCTGGATATCCCGCGGCCTCGGCCAGGTTGCGCAGTACGAAGTCTACGGGATAACCAACATCCAGAACACAGCGGGCATCCAGCAGTGCCTCAAGCTCTTCACGGTCGCTCCGGAGATGGAGCTCACCAACTGGTCATCCGGTAACAAGCCGGGCGACTTCGCGGCCAACCTCGGCCAGGAGCTGCTCTGGTTCATGTACCTGAGGCAGAGGGTCGACGACTCGATATGCTACGACATCGCCCAGTCCGACACGACCGGGATGCTCGCCATAACAAGGGCCATCGATCCCTCCGTTCCCGACAGCCTTGCTCCCGACCAGCTCCTGTTCCCGATCTACGAGGACTTCCTGATCGCCAACGTGGTGAACGAACTCAGGAGCGACTACGAGGGCGGGATCTACAGGTACGACTTCCTCGAGGGAGCTTCCTACGTATTCACGCACAGCGACAAGGTCGCCGCGTTCCTGAATACTTTCGCAGGATACCCGTTCGCTACCTACATACCGGTCGCAGATAAGGGCCTGAACGCCCCTGCTCTGGCATGCAGGATGGTGAAGTTCACCGGCGACTATTCCGCTGTCCCCACCGTCTACTTCAGCGGAATGTACTCCGACGGCGCCGGTTCCGGAACAGCCATCGACACGAGGTGGCGGGCGTTCGTGGTGCAGACCGACGGTTCGGACATCGTCGACATAGTCGATCTCGACCTTACCGCGGAAAACCTGTACTCGAACACCTTCCCCCTGGCCGGAGGCGGAGACAACTACCTCATCGTCACCCACAACTACCCCCGGGGCGCAACCGGGCTCAGGTTCACGGTCAGCCAGGACACGGCCGAAAAGGCCATGCTCGTCTCGATGTTCCAGAACCTCGCGAGCCCTCAGTACATGGACATCCTGACGACCCTGTACTACACCGAGAACATCCTCCCGCACGGCTTCAACTGGTACGGCCCGTTCCTGGACATCACCCACTTCACGGGTGGAACGGCCGACAGCACGGCCCGCGTCAAGCTGACCTCCCTCCTGGGAACGGTCTGGACAACCCGCTTCAAGGCCTGGGATTCCGGCAACTACCAGGTGGTCGCCGTCGGTTATGACTCGCTGGGCATCCGCCATGAACAGACGCGCGAGCTGGCCGTAGGCTACGTGCAGGCGTCCGGGCTCGTTCTCCAGACCACCGAGGCTCGCATCGACGTCGCCCCCGGCTCGATGGCGCCCGGAGCCTTCGTCTCGATCGCGGAGACGGACATGCTCGGCCTCGCCGTCCAGTCCGGTCTTGCGATCGCCTCGGTCGAGCCCGCGCTGGAAGGCATCCTGGCCGGGCCCGTGAGCGTCAGCGACTTCGCCGGAACCATCTCGTTCCCCGCCGAGGGCACGAGAGGTTCGGTCTACCGCTGGACGAACGGCGCGTGGGTCAGGGTTGACAGCTACTTCCAGAGCGGCAGGATGTGCGCCCCGATAACCGAGGGCGGCGTCTACTCCTATGGAACCGCCCCGGGCGTGGCCTCCCCCGAGCTGCCCGCGCAGCTCGTGCTCGAGGGCACATGCCCCAACCCGTTCAGCTCCGAGACCGTCATAAGCTTCAGCCTGCCTTCCGCCGGCAACGCTTCACTGAGGGTCTACGACATGACCGGCAGGATCATCCGTACCATCGCCGACGGTGAGATGGCGGCGTCCACCCACTCGCTGGCATGGGACGGCCGTGACGATTCCGGCAACACAGTCGCTGCGGGCGTCTACTTCTGCAGGCTCGAGGCCGCCGGCCAGAGCGCGGTGCAGAAGATGATCCGCATCGCGGAATAAGGAGGAGGGAGAACATGAAGGTACTCAGATCACTGGTTCTCCCGGCCGTGGTCAGCCTGGTGATCTTTGCCGGCTGCAACCCCGAGAATCCAGTCCTTCCGGATCCCAAGTATGCGGAGGGCTATTGCCAGGACGGCTGGCGCGCCTATGCGGCACACGACTTCGCCCAGGCGCTGGAGTGCTTCCAGGCGGCCATCGATGTCGATGTCACCTACTCGGAAGCGTACCTCGGGGCCGGCTGGGCCTCTCTGAACGTCTCCGACTACTGGGTCAGGGCCGACGACTACTTCTACATGGCCCTGCAGCAGGACATGGGCTATGCACCGATCACCTTCACGTCAGGTTCCCTGACTCAGGACACCATGTGGACCGTCTTCGAATGCCTCGACCCCGCCCTGCCCCCCGAGGTGCTCGATCCGATCCTCGAGCAGACCGCATCTCAGGGAGCTGCATGGGTCGGTGACCAGATCTTCCCGCTCGTCTACAATGCCGACGACAGGAATCCCAACATCCCCTACAGGTTCCACGTCGATGCCGCCAACGTTGTCGCCATGATCACCACCTTCAACAACACCTCCAGCTTCAACTCCCCGATCGACAGCATCGTTCCGGACGGCGAAGGCGACTACTGGGTGCATGTGACGGGCACCTACAAGCGGGTCACTGTCGGTGATCTCCAAATCAGAACCTGGATCTCCGTGGACAACGAGATGACGTTCGACTACGCCACGTTCCGTCCCGGCGAGATGACTCAGGTCTCCTACGACGCACTGGCCGGCTGGGTGATGCTGCAGCACGCCAGGGGAACCAACGGCGATCCTCTCACCGCGAACGCCGCCTGCTGGGCTCTCGACAGGTCGCTGGACAACTATGTCTTCGGCGAGGGCGCGTTCCGCAGGAACAACGTCGATCTCGGCAGCGGGATCGAGAACCTCAATCTCGTGCAGATCAAGGGGATGGCCGCCGCGTCGTCCTTCAATGCAAAGTGGCCGAGGATAGCGCTCTTCGACTGCCGCAGCGAAGGTTACGCCGAAGGCCTGGATGCCGCCAATCCAGATTTCCTCTTGCTGCTCATACAGGAGATCGAGGAGATGATCGCCTTCCAGGGCTGATCCTCCTACGGTTTCTTCCGGATCGATCGAGGGGGCTCCCCGCGGAGCCCCCTCCCCTTATCACCTTATCAGATCGTTTTTACAATCTGGACCAAATTCCACCCAGGACCGACCAGATCGTTTTTAACATTTGGACCAAACTGCAGATCACACCGGCAGCTCTGAGCCTGGATCATCCCATTCGCAGGTCATGTTCGGGGGGTACCCCTTGCATTTCGGTTCCGAATGAACGACAATGGAAGCATGAGATACCAATCGAGGCTCGATCGACCTGGAAGCACGCATCACGTCATGTGCCGCGCCGTCGACGGTTGTGCCCCCTTCATCGACTTGGAATCGGCGGCTATGATGCTCGCCAGCATAGAGAAGAGCAACGCGAAATACCGCCATACGATCCTGGCCTGGGCGCTGATGCCCAATCACCTGCATCTCCTGGTCAGATGCGGCGAGGAGTCCCTTTCCGGATTCATAAGGTCTATGCTGGTCCGTTTCGCCATGATCTACAACCGGGAGCATAAGCGGCGTGGGCATCTCTTCCAGGGCAGATTCAGATCGATCCTCGTCGAGGACGGTCGGTATGTGCTCCAGCTCATTCGCTACATACATCTGAATCCTGTCCGCGCTGGAATCGTCCATTCTCTCAACCAGCTCGACCGATACCCGCTTACGGGGCACCGGGGCTTCATCACCGGCATGCCCGAACCCTGGCACGATGTCACCGAGTTGCGAAGAGTCCTGTCCGACCCGGGAGCCGAGCCGATGGAGAACTACCTGAAGCTTCTCAAGGAGGGCCAGGATGCAGAAACGGACGCCATGGAAATGACTGCGGGCAACTGGCTGCTCGGAAAGGCGGGCCTCGTAGCCCCCAGGTCGGATTCACTGTCGGCGAGGAGATACAACTTCTGGGGCGCTGTGCTCGGATCGCGCGAATTTGCTGTCGATGTCGCGCGAACCATGGCCGGGAGCGGAGCAGGTATCTCCAGAGCGAGGGAGAACCTCGACGAAATGGTCGCACAGGAATTCGGTGCCGATGGAGCATACCTCATGCTGGCAAGGTCGGATTCGAAATCTTCCGCCGCCGCCGTTGCGAGGCGCAGGTTGGCGGCCTTTCTGCACGAAAAGGCCGGTTTGTCAGCGAGTCAGATCGCCAGATACCTCCGAAAGGCTCCATCGGCAGTTTCCAGGATGCTGAAGAGCTGATCCGACAACGCTTCCATTCTTTCCAGATTCCTTGAGAAAGTGCTGTAAGAAGCAGGTGGGCCTTTCTGCCTTCCAGCACGTTTGGTCCAAATTGTAAAAACGATCTGAAAGGGCTCGCGCGCGTTTGGTCCAAATGTTAAAAACGATCTGGAAGGGTCGGGGTGATCCAGAAGATGTCGTAGCTGGCGCCGGGGTGCCTTCTGTCGGAGCTGAAGGCTATCCAATCGCTTACAGGGTTCCAGGCGGGGTAGATGTCGTCCGCTGGATCATCCGTGACCTTGAAGAGATCTCCTGTGCCTGTGTTCCCGACCCATATCTCGAAGTTTCCGGTCCTGTCGGACGAGAAAGTGAACCAGCCGCCGCCGTGACCCCAGCATGGGTGCATGTCGTTGCTGGAACCGCCGACCACTTCATGGGCATCGCTTCCGTCGGGTCTGACCACCCAGATGTCCGACTGACCGGATTCCCTTCGCTCGAAGATGATCCAGTCGCCATCCGGAGAATAGGAAGGCATGAGGCAGTCCACTCCTCCGGGAGTGAAGAGAGGAGTCGGTGACACTTCGTCGAATGCCGTGATCCACAGCCCCCAGGCTCCGTTGTCGAAGGTGGACATGATGACGCTGTCCGCCCCGGGGTTCCACGATGGATGCCTGTGTTCGAGGCTGTCGTACAGGAACAGGTGGACATCGGCGAGATTCCCCTGGATCCACCTGATTTCCGTAGAATTGTCGTTCCTTATGGCCGAATAGATGATCTTCCCGACCTCTCCGCCCACGGCATCCGACCAGCAGCCGTTCGGGCCGTTGGATTCGTCGAGGTTGGAAAATGTTCTGAGGGATGGGTCGGATCCGTAACTGTAGCCATAGATGCCGGGATTGCCGGAATAGTCGGAGCAGAACAGCAGTACGTTCCCTCCGGGGTTGAAGGCGAGCGCGGTATCCGAGTGTGGAGCGGGTGAGCCGATGTAGTACTCGGCGCCGTCCGGCCAGGGCTGGAACCCCTGGGGATTGCTGCCGCAGGATGCTGCAATGAGCGCAGCCGCTATCAATGCCGCCGGCACCTGATGCACCTGCCGGATCCGAGTGCTCGTTTCGTTTGTCATGGATGTCCGCCCCGTCACGCCGGCGGGCCGGCCTCTATCATTGCACCGAGGCCGCGCAGCCGGTCGACGAGGTTTTCATAACCCCTTTCTATCTGGTGAACATTTCGTATCACGCTGGAACCATCCGCACAGAGTGCGGCGGTGAGAAGAGCCATCCCGGCGCGGATATCCGGGCTTACTACATCCGTTCCGTGCAGTCTGGAAGGCCCGGCGACAACGACTCTGTGGGGGTCGCACATTATGATCGAAGCCCCCATGGCTACGAGCTTGTCCACGAAGAAGAGCCTGCTCTCGAACATCTTCTCGAAGATCAGCGACATGCCATTCGCCTGAGTCGCCGTCACCACGGCGGTGCTGGTGAGATCCGGGGAGAAGCCCGGCCAGGGCGCGTCGTAGACCGTAGGAATGGCGCCGCCCCTGTCGCAGACGACTTCGAGATTGCCGCCCCCTTCGACGACGATGTCCTCCCCGTCATGTGCGATCCTCACGCCGAGCTTGCCGAGCCCGTTCATCGTGGGGCCCGTGATCGAAGGGCTGACGCCCGTGATTCTTATCCCGTCCCCGCAGCAGGCCGCGAGCCCGATGAAGCTGCCGATCTCGATATGGTCCGGGGCTACCCGGTGGGTCGCGCCGGCCAGGAGAGAGCCACGCCCTTCGATGACCAGCCTGTTCGTACCGGCTCCCTCGATGACGGCGCCCATCTTTTGTAGCAGCAGGGCCAGATCCTGGACGTTCGGTTCGCAGGCCGCGTTGTAGACGACGGTTCTGCCGGGGACGACGGATGCGGCCATCATGACGTTCTCCGTCGCGGTGACCGAAGGCTCGTCCAGAAGCATCTCGGTTCCGGCGAGCGAAGACCCCTCGAAACGATAGGAGCCTCTAAAGTGATCGACGACCGCTCCGAGGGCTTCGAGCGATATGAAGTGTGAATCCAGACGCCTCCGGCCGATTACGTCGCCTCCCGGCGGGGGGAGTTCGAGCCTCCCGCAGCGCGCCAGTAGCGGACCCGCGAGGAGTATCGAGGCCCTGATGGCCCTGGCCGAGGCGAAGTCGAGACGGGAGGGATCGACCCGGGAGGCGGTGAGAGTCACCGCGTCGGGCTGATCGTCGATTTCCACCCCCAGGCTTGCCAGCAGATTCAGCATGGAACGGACGTCCCTGATCGCCGGAAGCCCCTCGAGCCTGACCGGGCGGTCCGTCAGCAGGCAGGCGGCCAGTTCGGGGAGAGACGCGTTCTTGCTTCCCGCGGGTCGAAGCGTTCCGCGGAGCCTGACCCCGCCCTCCACCTTCCAGGAATCCTGCGCGAGCATCCTGATCACCTGCCCTTCCTGTCGGAACCGAGTTTCCTCAGGAGAGTGTGATAGAGATCGGGGTAGTCCTTGGGCACCCAGACCTGTGACAGGAGCCACGTGACATACTGCGGATCCTGCACTGCGACGTCTTCCACGAGGCTTCCTCGATACTTGCCGAAGTTGAACACGGTCACCTCGAGAGGCGATCTGGCGAAGTCGGACAGCTCATCCCACGATTTAACCGGGAGCAGCGAGCTGTCCCGTGCGTGATGGATGAGCCTCATTACGAGATAGGCATCGAAAAGGGCCCTGTGGGCATCGCCTTCGAGACCTTTCCCGAGGCCGAATCTGTAGCGGAGAGCCTGCAGGGAGTGGGAGGGGATCTGCGGCCACAGGTGTCTGGCAAGCCTCAGCGAATCGACGATGTTCGATTCCTCGAAACGCCGGAATACTCCGGGCATCTGTCTCGTGAGGATGGCCATGTCGAAGGGGGCGTTGTGCGCACAGACGAAGGACGCCCTCGCGACGAGGGGGGAGATCAGACTCTCGATTTCGGCTGCGGAAGGGGCGGCCTTCACCATGTCACCCGTAATATGGTGGATCGCAGAGGCTTCGGGCGGAATATCCTCCGACGGCTTGACGAGGGAGTGGTACTCTGCAATCTCCATGGAGAGTTGAGTCAGTCCATCATATGGAACCAGCACCGCGCCGATTTCGCATATTTCGGCCGTGGAGGGGTCGGCACCGGTGGTCTCGGTGTCGATGTACAGGATTCCGATGCCCTTTCCGGCCGGCGGCTGCTCACTCTGGGAGAAGAGGTCCAGGTCACCAAACATGGGTGTATTCTAAGCCTGTTCCGTTCGCTTTGACAATTATCCGGCGCGGTTCCGTTTTTGTGTGAGATTCGGAATGGAGGGTAGGATGAAAAGATTACTGGCTTCGGCGGCTGCACTGATGCTCATAGCCTCGTGCGGCGTCAAGAAGGATGCCTCGCCCCTGGAGGTCTTTCCTGAGAGCGCTCTCGTCATGTGCGCCATGTCGGATCCCGCCGCGGTGGCAGCCACCATCGACGGCTACATCGAGCAGGGCGTTCCCATCGCCGGCCCCGGCCTCCTTTCGAAGCAGATCTGCGAAGAGGCGGGGGTCACCAGCCTGGACTCGATCACCGTGATGACCGGGATTGACGTTCACGGCACCGTGGTCTTCTATGTCTGCGGGCTCAACCCCCAGACCATCGGAGGTGCCGTCTCCGTTCCCGACGCTCGAAAGTTCTGGGCGAAGACGGCGGAGTGGGGCGCCGACTGGACCGATGTCGAGGCCATCGGCCGCACGCCGGTCAGGACATTCACCAGCGGCGACATGACCGTATTCGTCTCCACCTACAGGGGACTCGCTCTCTTTGCCGGATCGCGCGACGAGATCTCGTCCATGATCGACAGGATCGAGGGGCGTGTTCCGCGCGGAGAGGTAACGATCGATCCTTCGTCGGCCTGGACGAGGATCGACATCTCGATGATAGGCCCCATGGCTTCGGGGCAGCTCAACATGTACAGGCCCCAGATCCTTAGCGGTATGCAGTCCGGCATGACGGGCAACCCGATGGAAGCGACCATGCAGAGAATGGCCGGGCTCTACCTCGACGCCGCAAGCCT
>LKHC01000160.1 GCA_001618605.1 Candidatus Fermentibacter danicus | reverse complement strand
TCATGGCCGGGAGATTCTCGATGCCTCCCGCCGCTGTCAGGGCGGCCATGAATGCGGTCATGTCGGCGCTGGGCATCGAAGCGGACCAGGAATACCTGGACTTCTCCGCAGAGATGGCCGAGAATGCGGCTTTCGTCATGTACGGCGATCATCCGATGCATTTCATGTGCATCTACGACCTTCCCGACGGCTCCGATCTCGAGGACGCGGCCGACTGGGTGCAGTACTCGCTGGACTTCAGCCGCGGCATCATGCAGGGCATGGAAGGCATAACCTTCTCCGCTCCCCGCGATACGGTCATGGACGGCGCGACCTTGCTGACCTACGGCATGGTGATGGACCAGGCCGCAATGATGCGGTCGATAGCGGATTCCTCCCTTTCCAGCCCGTCCCCGATCGGCCTGCAGGCATGGCTCGCGATCAGCGGCGACATGCTCCTTCTCGAGGTGGCGCCGGAACCCGACCTGATCATGCAGATCGCAGGCGGCGGCTTCAGCGGTGAAACCATGGCGGGGAACGCCTGCTTCGCCGCAGCGGGAACCGACAAGGAGATGGTCTTCGGGGTTGACCTCCCGGCCTACATGGCGATGGTGGGCGGGATGATGGGCGAAGGGATGGGCTTCGATGCCGGAGCGCTCTCGGCGGCGTCCGCATGGATGTACAACACCATCGACCTGAC
>LKHC01000159.1 GCA_001618605.1 Candidatus Fermentibacter danicus | reverse complement strand
TTCCCCGCTTCTACGAGGCGCGGCAACATACCGTGGTACAGGGGCAGCATCCTGGCCGAATCGAATAGGTGGGCGGAGGCGATACCGCATTTCCGGCGGATGCAGTCCGAATTTCCATCCAACGTCGCTACCGATGACGCCGCTTTCTACCTCTGCATAGCCCTGCTCGAGACCGGCCGCGCGGCCGAGGCCAGGGACGGGCTTGCCGCCTTCGTCTCGCGCTATGGCCGGAGCGTGTATGCGCAATATGCCGGATACATGCTGGGGCGTCTCCTGCTGGACGGCATGAACGACCCCGCAGGCTACGACACCCTCAGAGCCGTCTCGAGGCTCGGATCGGAATCTATCCCCGCCGTCCTGGCACAGATCCGCCTCGGCGCTTCGCCGCCCTCCCCGGGTATCAGCACGGAACCCCTCGAATCCTGGATGCGGCGTAACGGAATCGAACCCGCGCCTCCCAGTCCGGCTTCGAACCGCGCCCTGGTCCTGCTAGATGCCGGCTTGAGGCGATGGGCTATGGCGGAGTTCCGGGCTGCGGAAACGCTGGCCGGAGGGGGCGGCCGCCTGGCGCTGACCTACATCGAGCACGATGTCTGGGAGAGGATGCCGAATGCAGGATGGCGCCTGTCCACCGTAGCTCCGGAACCCTGGCCGATGGAGCTGTGGAGGCTCAGGTATCCTGCCGCCTGGCCGGAACTGGTGCTGGAAACCAGCGGCTCGTTCGGCTTCGATCCTGTTCTGGTGTGGTCGATCATGCGCCAGGAGAGCATGTTCCAGCCCTGGGCAGCCTCACCCGCAGGGGCGCGTGGTCTGATACAGATGATCCCAAGCACATCCGAAACCGTCGCCCTGGAGCAGGGCTGGGACGGCTATTCTCCGGACGCCCTCTTCGAGCCTGCGGTATCCCTCAGGTACGGCATATGCTACCTGTCGGGGATCGCATCGGAGATGAACGGTCCTCTCAAGCTGCTCGCCTCGTACAACGGCGGTCCGCACAACGCCGTCGGACGCTGGGGGGCATCCTCCCTCCCGGACGATCTCTTCTTCGGCAGGATCACTTTCAACGAGACAAGGCTCTACGTGGAGAAGGTGTACGCCAACTACGCGGTCTACAGGCAGCTCTATCCGGAATACGCCGTACTCGCCCAGCCGAGGTTCACAAGGACGCTGACCCTGTCGCCCCCGGGGGACTGGATCGACTGACCCTCCAGACGGAGACGGTATCCTCTCCGCAGACTACGGGATGCGCGCTGGC
>LKHC01000158.1:2460-10651 GCA_001618605.1 Candidatus Fermentibacter danicus | reverse complement strand
AGCCTTGCATTCATGTCGGGATCCCCGCCTCCCTCACGGGCGGAAGCGGTGATCTCCTTGACCAGCTTGCTGAAGAGCGCACCGCGGACCGCATCGGCCTTGCCCTTCTTGTGCTTGATTGTGCTCCACTTGTTGTGTCCGGACATGATTCCCTCATTTCGTGCTGAAAGTGTATGATGTTCAATTGATTACGTTTATCCGTCCGGTACGGTCAGATCGAGGAAATCGATCAGGGCCCGCACGTCCGCCATCGTCGTATATGGCAGCACGAGGCGGATTCCAGCAAGCTGGAGCCCGTGTGCCAGGAGGTTGAATCCTACCGCCATTACTCCCTTCAACCGTGCGTCGGGTAGAGCGGCGGCCCATGCCAGCCCGGGGTTCCGCCTCCGCATGTCGATGAGGGCGATCTCCCCGGCAAGACTCTCAGCCTCCCCGCCCGTAACGACGCCTCCAGCCAGGGCTCTCGCCGGAACGTCCGAATCCGATACCGGAGTGAGGTGCCGGGTCACCCGCCATCCGATCCTGGAGGCCCTTTCGCATAGAAACGCGGGCACGGCCACCAGCCGGTCCTCGGGTTCGGTCGTGATGGACTCGAGGTTCCTTTCGGCCGACGGATCGAAGTTCCTGGGGAACTCCAGGGGGGAGGAGGTGTGCTCCCTGCGGACGAGGATGGAGATTCCCGGGGTGCTGATCCTCACCAGCCAGAACGGGAGATGGAGATCAGGCGCGCCCGGCTGTTCGGACGGAGTCCGGGCGGTGTAAAACGGGAACTGCACAAGCCGTCCGCTCTCCAGGGACCAGACCGATCTGCAGCCGGAGCAGAAGTGGATGATGTCGTCATCGAGGCCCGACATGGTTCTGCCGCAGTCAGTGCAGACCAGGGCGGTAACCTCCGGTTCAGATGACCACATCGCTGCCCTTCCCGCTGATCGAATCCAGTATTCCCAGGAGCTTCCACGTCCCGGCAGCGGCAACGGCCAGAGCCGCCAGAATCCCCGGCAGGCATTTAATGAAGGCGGCTGCATTCCCGCTCATCGGGCCGTCAGAGGCGGCCACGGCGAGGAAAAGAGGCGGGATGAGCGCCCAGATGGATGCGACTATGGCGGAAAGAACGTTCAGGTCGCGGCTTCTCCCCGGCAGTATTCCCCTCACGGCCCGGCCGGACTCGCCGTCCAGAACAACTTGGTACCGCCTTCCGTCGCACTCGAAACCGACTATCCAGAGGGGGTAGAATATCAGACGAACCCTCCTGCCCGTTACGGCGTAACTGCTCCATCTCTGCTCCAGCCCTCCCGAGGCGCCGTCCGCGAGCCTGGAGAAGTATCTGTCCGCGCCCGCGAGCGCCTGGCTGAGAGGGACCGACGGATCCACCACGATGCCCTCGCTGGCAGGCTTCCGATCGAGTGGCTCCAGACCATCGGGCAGTATGGTCCTCTGTATCCCGAGGCCGTCGATCGACAGTTGTGCATCTTCGTCGAGTCCGGGTATCCCCAGGGGTTCGAGATCGGCCGCACTCATGTTCAGGCTGCTGCGGAATGCGATCTCGCGGAATGCGGAGTCGGCGCCCTTCCTGAACCTCACCATCCTGGTAACGCCGGAGGAGGGAACCTTGTGTCTGTTCCCATCCGTATCGACAGCCACCTGGATCTCCTGTTCCTCCCACACCGGATCGAGCCCGGAGGCGAACCCGTGAATCTGAGCGGAAACGTGCCAGAACGGAACGTAGAAGAGTCTCGGCCTGTCGACCTTCGCCCTCGAAAGCGCTCCGCGCCTCGTGTTGCGGTCGCAAAGCATCCGCCTCACTGTTCTTAGGGCTCCGGTTCCGTCCAGGGACGACTTCATGATGAAACGCTTCACACGGCCGTTGATACGGACAGGCATGCCACAGTGTCCGCACCGCCCCTGGATCTCGCCGTCCGGCAGCGAAAGCGGCCCCGCGCATGACGGACAGGAGAGCGCCCTGGAGGACTTCACCGCAGGATCCGGAACCTGACAAGGAAGAAACAGCCGACCGTACAGGCGATGATCGAGGCCGAGAATCCCCCTTGTCCGTCGGCGCCGGCCAGTCTGGAGAGGATGAAGACCGCTGAAGCCAGGACGGCCTGCAGAACCAGGATCTCGATGAAGCTCCTGGATGGAGGTGGCACAGCCGGAGCGGCGTCCATCCCGCTGCAGCCGATGGCCGTTCCGGTAACGGCATCGACGAGGATCATCTCCGGGAGGCCCCGCAAGGTGGTGGTCGCCTCGAAGAAGGGGTGGAAGACGATGGTCCCGGAAGCCTCCTCGGCAGGCGGTATGAGCTGGTCCGGACCGGCGTCCTCCGGCGACAGGACGGAGATGGAGGAGGATGGGGGGCGGTATCCGTCGAGCTGAGGAACGGGCTGGGCGAAGCAGGGCTCCAGCGAACCGTCCTGCTTCTGTATGTAGGGGAAGTACAACAGCCTGGCATTCCCGGGTTCAACCGCCGGGATGATCCGGGAAAGCGAATCCCCATGAACGACGGGAGAGGCTGTCATCAGAATCAGCCCCCCGGTGTCGAGCATGAGGCTGGCGCCGCAGTAGGGGCAGCGGATGTAGAAGTCCCGCCTGAGAACGGGAAGAACTGCGCCGCACTGGCTGCAGGAGGTCTTCACGCCCCTCCCGCCCTTCTGCCGGTCATCTCGTCGAAATATTCCTCGAGGTCGTCGAGCATCCTGTCTATCGTGAACAGAGAAAGAACACGCTTCCTGGACTTCCCGCCCATCTCCGACCGAAGAGCGGGATCTCCGGCCAGCCTTGTAATCATCGCCCTCAGCGCCGCAGCATCGTCTACCGGGAAGATCATGCCAGCAGGGCCGGCGACCTCCGGCAGACTGCTGGCGTCGGAGACGATCACCGGCTTCGCGCAGGACATCGCTTCCGCGGCGGCATACCCGAACCCCTCGTTGGAGGACGGCATGCACAGGAAGTCCATCGCGTTGTAGCATCCGACCATGTCGCTGACCGGGCCTGCGAACGTCGTGATCTCCCCGACACCGGCGGCCGCAGCCTGATCGGCCACTCTCGCCTGGTGACCACTGCTCGGAGCCGGCCCGGCGACCAGTATCCTCATCCGCGGGAACGTCTCCGCCAGCCCTGAACAGGCTTCGAACAGGACGGAATGGCGCTTCCTGGGCTGAAGCGAGCCCGAGATGCCGATCACGAGGTCTTCAGCAGCGAGCCCGACAGAGCGGCGGAAGGCAGCCCCGGCATCTGCATCGGGCTGGAAGAAGCCGGCGTCTATGCCGTTGTAGATCTTCCGCAGCCTGCTCCTGTCGAGCCACCTGTTTTTCGCTAGTATGCTGTTCATCGTGGAGTCGCTGTTGACCATGACTCCGTCCACAAGGTGCCTGTAGGTCAGGATGTACCGGAGGCTGTTCTTGAAGCCGTAGTCGCTGCCTCTGCGACGGATGAAGACGACGCCCTTCATCTTCGCGGCCAGCCCCAGGCTCCTGACCTCCCTGTCGAGGTTGCAGCAGGCGATCACGGTTCCATGCCTCTCGAAGAGCGATGCGGCTCTGATAACGGCCGATGGGTTGAGATCCCCGCGGATGGAGACGGTCTCGACGCGGACGCCGCCTCCGGCGACGGCCCTCTCGTGGAGGGAGCTGCCGGGCCTGCAGACGAGCACGACATCATGGCCCCTGGACTGAAGCCCTCTGGCCGCCGTCAGGCTCCAGTTCTCGCCGCCACCCCAGATCATCATCGAATTGCTTATGACGATCTTCAACAGATCACTCTCCACGGAGATGCATTCCGGAACCGGTACGGCCCCGGCACCGTCGAAGGCGTTTCCACCTGCGTTCCGGCGGACTCCGGAGCACGACTGACGGCCTAAAATAACGGCTTGGGGGCGTTACGGCCTCTTTTCGGGAATGGATGCCGCTTAGCCCTGCGCGGCCTGCGCGGACAAGCCTTTCTTGCGGGGTATGCAAAGCGGAGAGCCGGGACCGTCGGAGAGCGCCCCGGCGGTTCCCGGCTCCTGACTAATCGAGCCTACCTGGCCTTCTGCCCTCCGATGAACCTGTACACAACAGCCCCGGCCACCGCGCCGACGATCGGCGCGAGCCAGAACAGCCAGAGCTGTTCGAGGGCCCAGGTTCCCTGGAACACCGCTACACCGGTGCTCCTGGCAGGGTTCACGGAGGTGTTGGTGACGGGGATGCTGATCAGGTGGATCAGTGTGAGCGCAAGGCCGATGGCGAGGGGTGCGAAGCCCTGCGGCGCCCGCTTGTCGGTCGCACCCATGATGACGAGGAGGAACATCATGGTCATCACCACTTCACAGATCAGCGCGGCTCCCATGGAATACCCCTGCGGCGAGTGCTCCGCGAAGCCGTTGGATGCGAAGCCTGCGGCAGCATCGAACCCGGCGGTCCCGCTGGCTATCAGGTAGAGTACGCCGCCGGCCGCCACTGCTCCGAGCACCTGGGCGACGATGTAGGGAAGAAGATCCTTCGCGGGGAATCGCCCGCCGGCCCAGAGCCCGATCGAAACGGCCGGATTCAGGTGGCATCCCGAGATGTGACCGATGGCATAGGCCATCGTGACCACGGTGAGACCGAAGGCGAGCGAGACGCCGAGGTATCCTATCCCGACATTGGGGACGCCTGCAGCCAGAACGGCGCTGCCGCATCCGCCCAGTACCAGCCAGAAGGTTCCGAACAGCTCGGCTCCATACTTCTTCACAGTACTGCTACCTCCGTTTCCATCATCGGGTTGCGCCGGCCTATCGGAGCTGCGGCCAGCCCTTGTTCTCACGCCCGATATTGAGCACTCCGTAGAGGATCAGCATGGACAGAGCCACGCCTGAGAGCACCGCGAAACCGCTCCCGCCGGCCTGGATCTCGAGGATTATCTTGACCACGCTTACGGCCAGCAGGCCCCAGAAGCCCCACTTCTTCCACCCGAACAGCGCGAAGACGCAGATGATGCTTATCACGGAGAGCGCGATCATCAGCGGGAAGTACCAGCCGAAAGGCTCGCCGATGTCGCCGAACCACTGGATCATGTTGCATCCAGTGTAGGTGAGTATGAGGGTGAGGTTCCACAGCAGCAGGATGAGCAGCCAGATCGTGAGGCACCCGTGTCTTCTCTCCCCGGCCATAGATATCTCCTTTCCGGACAGGTGTATTGAAAGCCTGCAGGTCCGGTCGCATCAAGGCCCGGCTCCGGCGGCGGACCCGCACCGGAGTCGCCTGAAGAAGTTTTTTCAACATCGAGCGACGGGGTTGCGGCGTCAATGCCGAACATGGCTTCCCGTATCCCCTCCGTCTCGATCCGGTCGATCGGCATCCCGGTCGATTACAACCTTGCCGTACCGCGAACCGGGCCTGCAACGCCCGCCGCCTGTGACAGACTGCATTAGCAGGCGCCGTGCCGGAAGGAGGTGCGGCTTCGGCCTGTAGTCGACCCCCTTCATTCCGAAAACAGCTCTGCCAGACACGAGAAGACTCTCATCCGAGTTTCCGTATCGATTCTGCCAAGGCGCTTGACCAACCTCGCCTTGTCCACAGTCCGGATCTGATCCAGAACGATCCAGCCCTCCCTGCCTTGAAACACACAGGAGATCCTGGTTGGATAGTCTCTCCCCCTGGTCGTCATCGGGGCAACGATCACGGTGGAGATGTGCCTGTTCATTTCATCCGGAGAAATGACGAGGCAAGGACGGCTTTTTCTGATCTCATGGCCGACGGTAGGGTCCAGATTCACCAGGAAAACATCGAATCGCTCTACTCCCATTGCCATTCTTCCTTGTCCCAGGAAGTCTGGTCAATGGAAGAACCGTCCAGCAGCCCGTCATCTCCTTCCTTCGCCATCGCCTCGAACTCCCGAGCCCAATCCTGACGAGGCCTGGGAACCGGTCGTATCAGGATCTCCCGATCCCTCACCTCAAGCTCGACCTCCCCCTCGAGCTGTGTTTGCTCCAGCACCACCTTGGGGATTCGAATCCCCCGCGAGTTCCCTATACGAACGATGCTGACTCTCACAGACCACCTCCATCACGCCGGTATAATTACATTGTAGCCACATGATGACCGATGGTCAATCCCTCCACGGAATCCGGTCATGCGGATTGCTCATGCGCGACCGGTGAAGGCGCGTGCCATGCGCCCACCGCCTCCATAGTGGCTGGCGGCGGAGGCGGTGGTACAGCCGGCAGGCTCCCGGATCGCATGCCCGTCTTCGATCCCGGACGGCCTTGCTTACTGATAACGACCGTGCCCGGCTCCAGGCTCGGGCGGCCGAGGGGAGCTTTCTCCACGGGCGGCGATCAGATCGGCGATCAGAGCGCGATCGGACAGCCTCAGGAGCGTGAGATCGCTCTCTCCCTCTACAATCCTTTCAGTCTCCAGGATCTCGAACATCGCATCCGCCACTTCGCCGTCCCTGCTGATCTCGGCCATCGCCCCGCCCACGATCTCGGGCCTGACTGCGGCGGCCTTGCCGAACTCGACGGCGGCGAGCCTTTCCGCGGTGTTCCTGATGATGCTGACCTGGTTGGCGCCGTCCTGCTTGATGGCGGCCGTCACCTGACGGAGACGGTTCACGACCTTGCTCTCGATCTGCGAGATCATCTCCGGGTCGCGGAAGTGAACCTTCCGGATGTAGACGGAGCCCAGCCTGTAACCCCACTCGTTGGACTTGGGGGTGACCTCGTCTCTCACCGTCCTGCTCATGGGATGACGATCGACGAGCATCCTGGCCAGGGGGAGGTTGCTCAGACAGCGGACCGTAGAGTTGCTTACGTTCGCGGCCAGCGAGCCCCGCGGGTTGGTGTTCTTGAAAAGATAGGCGACGGGATCGCTTATGAACATCTCGAACCAGATCCCGATGCCCATCGGGGCGCCCTCTTCGGAATTGACCGGCTGGCTCCGGAGATACTGCTGGTCGAGCCGCATGTCGGTCTTGTAGCAGCGGCCCAGCCAGTTGACCAGAAGCGCCCTCCAGCCGAGCCTGCCCCAGAGGAAGTACAATCCAGGCGTGTCGATGGTTCCGATCACGTTGCCGAAGAGCACGTATACATGACAGCGTCTTTCGTTGACTATCGTGTAGATGCCGAGGAGTCTGGCGAACCAGAGAAGTATCGGGATTCCGATGAGGAGCGCGAAAAACGTGACTGCAGCTACAATCACGGCTTCACCTCCGTGATCATGCGCCCCGCCCGTGACAGCAGCGCCAACCGGACCGTACGAAGGTATCCCTCGATCACACCCGTGCCGCTCTGCTTCAATGCCGCGAGCTGGGCGGCCAGCCGCTTCAGAGGTTCGACATCCGCTTCCGCCTTGAGGGTCTCTATCTCGACTGCCCGCTTCGACTCGACGATCCGCTGATCGGCGGCGGCCCGGGCCAGGCTTATGTCCGAGGAGACCTGGTTGTGGGCGGTGTTGATAGCGGCAAGCGCCGACTCGACCTCGGGAGGTGGATCTATTCCTGTGATCAGCGAGGCGTCGAGAAGGATGCCGTACCGGGCCTGCGAGCAGCGGCACTCCTTGTCCATGTGTTCGTTCAGGTCACGCAGGTTCTTGCGAAGATCATTGATCGAGATGCCCTCGACCGAGGCCGGGCCTGACTCGGCGTCCGCCGCCGCCTTTTCGGGGGCCTCGAACGTGGCGATCCTCTCGCGCAGGACGGAGACGAAGTAGCCCATAACGTGGGCTATGGGGTTCCTCACTCCGAAGATGTAGGCGTACAGGTTGCGCTCGGAGACCTGGTAGCGGATCTGGCCGGTGAGGCCGGTGTTGAGCTGGTCCTTGGTGACGGCCTCGAGCACCGTGCCGTTCTGGTTGGCGGACGGCGACTCGGGGTCGAAGGCCATGTTCACCGTCTCGGTCGCAACCGAGACCTTGTGCACCTTTTCCCACGGCCATTTGAAGTAGGGACCGCCCGGCATGATCACCTTGAGCTGCGGATAGCAGTAGCGCTCCTTCTCCGTGTCCCTCAGGGATTCAGCGATGACGTCGTCGAGAGTGGTCAGCTTGCCCAGCCGCCTGGCCCGCCCGAAGACCGTCTTGACGGCCCTCTGGTTGGGAGCGACTGTGAAGAAGCCCATAAGAAGGAACCTGACGACGAACCATGCGATGAACCCCGCCAGCACCCCATTCCCGACATCCATCAACCCCTCCGATCCATGGTGGGAACAACCAGGCAAAGAGCAGGAGGCTGCCGTCTG
>LKHC01000158.1:0-2455 GCA_001618605.1 Candidatus Fermentibacter danicus | reverse complement strand
GTGTTATTCATAAGGACCGGGAACAGGATAAGGCCTTCAGTGACCGATTCCATGAGCCGGGATCGAACGATCCCGGCTCATGGAATGGCCGTTCAACGCATCCCGGCCCGGCGGACGAATCCGTCATGAATGAAGTGCCCCTGGGATCTGAGCAATCCCGACACAATGAGGGTTTACCGAGCATGAGCAGTTTCCATGCGCTCGGGAGTTGCTATACGTTACACGGCTCCAGAACGCGGATTCTATTCATCTCATCCCGCGCCGGAGCGTGAAACATATCCTTTATCGTTGGCGCGCTTCAAGATACGAATGCATCTCAATCATCTCAAGCCAGGGCTGGGCCGGATGCCGTCATACGCCCAGCAGCAATCTTGCGGTGGTGAAATAGATCAGCAATCCGGTGATGTCCACGATGGTGGTCAGGGCCGGGCTGGCCACCACCGCCGGATCCCATTTCATCCTGGCAGCACCGAGGGGCAGCAGCGCCCCTATCAACGTAGCCGTCACCACCTGCAATCCGAGTGCGATGGCGATGGCCCCACCGATTCTGGCTAGTGAAAACCCGGCAGGTATTTCCGCCCCCTGCGACAGGAACATCACCTTGCCCCAGGAGATCACGCCGAGAATCACCGCCAGCAGGACGGAGATCTTGAACTCCTTGAACAACACCCTGGCGACATCCCTGGGGGTGATTTCACCCAGGGCCAGGGCGCGGACGACCACTGTGGCCGACTGACTGCCCGTGTTGCCGCCGGTGTCCGCCAGCATGGGCATGTAGAGCGCCAGAATCAGCAGCTTCATCAAGGTGGCCTCGAAGCGGTGGATGATGACGCCCGACACGAGGCCGAGCGCCGCGAGACCCACGATCCAGTAAGCCCTGTTCTTGAAATGCACCCAGGCGGAGGTTTTGAGGTAGACGCCGGCCTCATGGCTGCCCGCGATGGCCATGAACTTTTCCATGTCCTCGGTGTGTTCCTGGGTGATGACGTCGATGGCGTCGTCGTAGGTGATGATGCCCACCAGGGCATCGTCGCCGTCGAGCACCGGCAGGGCGATCAGGTCGTATTTCTGGATCTTTCGGGCCGCATCCTCCTGGTCATCCTCGACCCGGGAAAAGATGACCTCGCCATGCATGATGTCGCTTACCCGCGCCTCCCGCCGGGCAATTATCAAATCCTTGAGCGATACGAATCCGAGGAGCTTCCGGCGGTCGTCCACGACATATGCGTAATAGATCGTCTCCTTGTCGGGGGCGACCTCCCTCAGGCGCTCTATGGCCTGGAAGGCCGTAAGATGCGGAGCCAGCGAGGCATAGTCGGATGTCATGACCGCCCCGGCGGTACCCTCACTGTATGACGACAAGCGGCGGATGTCCTCCCTTTCAGCCTGAGCCAGCGCCGGCAGGACTGATTCCCGGAGGTCTTCGGGTAGTTGCTTGAACAGGTCGGCACGGTCATCCGGCGACATCTCGGCCAGCAGTCGCGCAACCTCTTCACGGCGCAGACTTCCGATGATTTCCACCTGCAGGTCTTCGTCGAGATGGCTGAAGATTTCGGAGCGAAGGGCAGGAACCGCATGCAGCAGTACGGTCCAGGCTTCCTGGCCGGACATGTCGGATATGAATTCCGCGATTACGGCGGGGTGCCCGGATTCGCAAAAGGATCTCAAGGCTTCAGAATCATCGGCGGCGAGCATCTCGCGCAGATCGGGGACGAGGAGCAGATCCTTGTTCTTCATGATTCACCTCCGTTTCGACCGGGACTGGAGCACAGCGCGGTCGGAGGTGAATCGGCGGGTTATGCTCGGAGGCAGCCGTTCACGTTACGAGCCGCGTGGCTCAGGCGTCGCGGTGCAGGGTGGTCTTCAGTTCTTTCACTGGCCGATTCCCGGATCATGTCCGGGCGACTATGACTGTCATCCGAGTCACTCATAACGGGTCCTCCCTACCATCAGATCGTTTTTACAATCTGGACCAAACTCAGCTTGCCGGTTATCCTCCACGCCTCCTCCGGAAGCTAGCTTTCTTTGATGATCGCAGAAGGAGCGTCACCGCCCGCCCTTCAAGGCTCGGCTGGTAAACCGGCCGGCAACGCCCCAAAGCATCCAGACGGCCTTCTCTTGCCTCTTCTCAGGCTCCCTTGTCAGTTACATTCGCAGGTTCTCGGGAGTTGCCACGCTACTCGATTCCAGTACGTTGTCTTCAATTATCCATCTTGCCGTTATCGGCCACGGTTGTCAACCTTGCAGCGGGACTGCGCGTAACTCCATCCCATGTCCGATAGCAAGACACCCGGTACAGAGGGGGAATCAGGTTAACGGCGTGCGTCCATACTTCCCATTGACTTTGCCTGATTGATCGTGATCGATGAGACTACTGAGTGCATTATCACGCATTGTCTCTCGTCGAGAGATGGCTTGGTCGGTAATGACGATCCCATTGGAAATGCCCGATTCC
>LKHC01000157.1 GCA_001618605.1 Candidatus Fermentibacter danicus | reverse complement strand
CGTTCCGCGATCCATCCCCATCCTGCCCGACCCCGCCCCGGGAGCCTCTCCGGGGTCACCAGTCCGTCCAGGTCGATGACCTCGAGTTCCGTAATCCATGCCGTCGCTCCAATGTCGCATGCGGCCACGACATCGCCCTCTTCCGCCAGAGAATCGACCAGGATGGCGGGCCGGACGTCGATGGACCATACGTCCGACGCGGCCCTGACCCTCTGCCTGATGAAGAATGCGGCACCCGGCACCATGAGGACGGCGGCTGCGGCCAGAGCCGTCGAACGGGCCGGCGCACGGCGCAGGGAGAGGCCCCTTCCCCGGAGCCAGGACGCGGCGGCCGGCATGGATGCGCAGAGCCAGGGGACATGGTATCTGAGCTGATTGTACTGGTTGGGCGCCGTCAGGACCGCCGCTGCAGCGAGAAGCGGGACGCACAGCCACGCCGGATCCCTTCGCCGCGCCATGCCGATCGTGCCGGGGATCGCCGCCGGGAGGGCGAGCGGTGCGCTGAAGAACAGCCTGACAATCAGGTGGGGCAGATCGCCGTAAAACGGCCTGGCCGCCTTGGCGTGGAAGGTGGAGGGCAGGATCGATCCCGAGGCATGCAGGTTCCATGCCGCCCAGAGAGCCAGCGCCAGCGCCGGCGGTATGACACGACGGGCCGCCTCCTTCCTCCCTTCGGCCTTCATCGCCGCCGGGATGCAGAGGACGGCGCTCTCGGGCCTCGTCAGACAGGCCGCCGCGAGAAGAATCCCAAGAGAGCGACCCCGCAGGCGTCCGGAGGCGAGGCCCGCCGTGATCAGCGTCGCGAGCAGAGCCGCGAGGGCCGTCTCCATTCCGCTTGTGGAATGGAAAAGCAGAGGCCCGCACAGGAGGAGGAGCAGGGCTGCCTCTCCGCCGGCCGGGATCGTCAGAGCCCCCGCGAGAGCCGATATCAGCATCAGGACGACTGGCGCGGACCCGCCTGCAAGCGAGGCCGCAGCCGAAGGCAGGATCCAGAGGGGGCTCGTGAGTCCCGTCGTGGGGACGCCGGGGTTGAACTGCATGAACCCGCCGCGGACGAGGCTGCGGCCGAAGACGAGATGGATGTAGGTGTCGTCGAGAGGCGCCGCCGGGGCCGAGAATGCGAGTACCGCACAGCCGGCCAGGATGTGCAGCGCGACGAGGATCGTCGCCCGACGCCGAGCGTGCGGAGTGCATTCCATGCGCCGAAGATATGCCGGAGCGCGGTGCGGCTGCCAGCATGGATGAGTATGGTTCCCCGTCGGCCCCGGCCGTTGTATCATCACCCCATGAGTGGGAGGAGAGAACTCATGGATGAGAACCACGTACCCTGGTTGCAGCGGTGGACAGCTTCGGAGCGTCTTTCCGGGCGCGAACGCCTCCTGGCGGCATCGGCGCTCGGCATCATCGCCGCCTTGGCGGCCGGGTGCTCCGGAGGCCCTACGGAACCTGACGGTCCCAGCCTGTTCGAAGTCAGGGCGGTGATGAACTGCATGCCCTACCTGGATGCCGGCTCCCTGCAGGCGGAAGGAGCCGCCCTCGTGCTGGGCGGGGATACGTTCGACCTCGTCACATTCGACACTCTCGCCACCGGAGAGGCATTTTCCATGATCCCGCCCGACAGGCCCGCCCTGCTGCTGCTCCGTCATGCCGACGGGACAGTCGATCCCGTTCCGATGGCGCTGCCCGAAGTCACCGGAGACACCGTCGGTCTGGCGGTGCATGTCGGATACCGGGTGCTGGAGGATCGCTTCCTGGCCGAAGCCGCGGCTGGATGGTTCGATCAGCCGGATCCCCCTGCGTCGATACTCTTTGTGGGAAACAGCTACACCTACGCGAACGGCGGGCTCGACTCGCACGTCGATTCGATGCTGTCCGAGCGGTTTCCGGATCTCCATCTGAAAACGGGGTCTTACACCGTGGGAGGCGCCACACTGGAGAACCACTTCCACGATCAGGATCTGAGGGCTCTGATCCAGTCGGGCGGCTGGGACCTAGTGGTGTTCCAGGAGCAGAGCCTGAGGCCGATAGAGAACCCGGATCTGATGTGGGAGTTCGCCTTCCTCCTGGACTCGGTGGTGACCGAATCCGGCGGCCGGACCTCCTTCTTCATGACCTGGCCGAGGGAGTACGCTCCCCAGACGCTCGGCGCTCTGGAATACGCCTACCGGTACGCCGGGGCTCACCTCGACGCCTCGGTCGCGCCGGTAGGCACCGCATGGCTCCTGGCCGTCGGCATGGCGCCCTCCCTCGATCTGTGGGAGAGCGACATGAGCCATCCAACGATCTCGGGAACGTATCTCGCGGCATGCGTGTACTACTCTCTGCTTACCGGGGAGAGCGCGCAGGGCATGGCCTACGCCCCCGAAGGCGTCGGGCGCGCGGCGGAGGTGATCAGACAGGCCGCCTGGGCCGCCGTATCCGCGAGGGCTCCCGTCGACTGGCGCTGGTTCTGAACGCTCCCGTGGGCTGATCCCGGCCGATGACGCCGGTTCCGAGAAAGGTGGACGACATGCCTTCAAGAAGACTCCGGGCCCTCGCCTGCGCAGCCTTCGCCCTGGCTTCCTGCTCCTGCAGCATAACCGATCCACTGGGGTTCGCCGGCCTCTCCTTCAGGCTGGAGAGCACCGATGACTTCGCCGTCTGCGGGATAGTCCTGGACGACCTGTCCGAACTGAACGCATCGCAGGTGCTCCAGATCGTCAACTACTGGGCAGCGGGCGAGGTCCCCGTCGAGATGACCCTGAACGTGGGGATTCACAACCCCAACGACGGATCGGCCGGCTTCCTCCTCGCCGCGGCGACGATCGTTTCAATGCCCTGGGACCTCTACCTGGACACAGATGCCGGGGCCGGGTTCGACACCACCTGGGTCGCCTCGGGGGAGTGGCTGGATCCCTTCGAAGTCCCTGGTGATTCGACCATCACGATCCTGCCACTCGTGATAGGATTCGATGCCGTGCAGGTGCTGTCCGTGATGGATGCCGTCGATTTCATCGACCTGGCCCTCGCGGTAGGGGGCATCGACGGGGATTTGAGAGACGACGAGCACCTCGGAAGACTCCTGCTGGAGATCGAACCGACGATAGACACGCCCTTCGGGTCCTACACCTATCCGGAGCCCCTGGGCGTGAGGCTGGACTGGGTGGAATAGAACGGCAAACACTTCCCCCGGGACGCTGCAGCGGGTAGATTACAGGAGTCGTTTCCCGTAATACCCGATTCAAATCTCAGGAAGGTGAGGAGATGTCCAGAAGGATCTTCGAGGATCTGGCAAAGCAGATAGAGAGCAAGAAGAAGGACGGTCTCTACAAGGACGAGCGTATCATCGAGTCCCACCAGGGCGCGGAGATAACGGTCGGCGGCCGGAAGGTTCTGAACTTCTGCGCCAACAACTATCTCGGACTCTCGAGCCATCCCGCCGTCCTGCAGGCCGCCAAGGACACGGTCGACAGCCGCGGCTTCGGCTTGTCCAGCGTCAGGTTCATCTGCGGCACGCAGGACATACACAAGCAGCTCGAGAAGAAGGTCAGCGAGTTCCTCGGCACGGACGACACAATCCTCTACGCCGCCTGCTTCGACGCCAACGGCGGCGTCTTCGACCCCTTCCTCGACCAGGAATGCGCGATCATCGCCGACCAGCTCAACCACGCATCCATCATCGACGGCGTCAGGCTCTGCAAGGCCAAGCGCTACATCTATTCGCACATACAGATGGGCACGGGGGAGTACGAATTCGACGGCAGGAAACAGCTCGGTCTCGAGGGAGTTCTCCAGCTCGAAGAGGTCAGGAACTGCAAGTACCGGATGATCGCCACCGACGGCGTGTTCAGCATGAACGGCGACCTCGCCCCTCTGGACAGGATCTGCGAACTCGCCGAGAAGTACGACGCCCTCGTCATGGTCGACGACAGCCATGCGTCGGGCTTCGTGGGCAGGACCGGCCGCGGTACGCATGAATACTTCGGTGTGATGGACAAGGTCGATCTGATAACGACGACGTTCGGAAAGGCCCTCGGCGGCGCCAGCGGCGGATGCACCAGCGGCCGCGCCGTACTGATCGACTGGCTGCGCCAGGTCTCCAGGCCCTACCTCTTCTCCAACACGCTGGCCCCCTCCGTGGTCGGGGCGACCATCAAGGTTCTGGAACTCCTGAGTTCTTCGACCGAGCTGCGCGACAGGCTCGAGTCGAACCAGAAGTACTTCCGCCAGCGCATGACTGCCGAAGGCTTCGAGATCCTCCCGGGAGACCACGCGATCGTGCCGATAATGTTCACGAAGTTCTCGCCCGACGATGCCCCGGTTGCGCAGGCCTTTGCGAACGACATGCTCGCGGAGGGCATCTACGTGATTGGCTTCTTCTACCCCGTAGTCGCAAAAGGCCAGTCGCGCATAAGAGTGCAGCTCTCCGCGGCGCACACCAGGGATCACATCGACAAGGCCATCGCGGCCTTCGTCAAGGTCGGCAGGAAGCACGGCGTTATCTAGCCGGTGGACGACGGATCGGGGCGGGGCTCGGACCCCGCCCCGTCTGTTATCCGGTAGTATCCATCCGGCGCTTCCCACGGGCGGAGTTCCCGACAGGCGGTTTCCCTGCGCCGGGCAGATGCAACACTACAGGACAGGCAGGTGATCCATGTCCGGAGGCAAGACTGGAAGCGTGCTGCTAGTCGGAGGGGCGGGCGGCATCGGAAGGGCGGCGGCCGCTCTCTTCCGCGAGGGCGGATGGGACGTTTTCCTGGCCGACAAGGACTCCTCCCGCCTGGAGGAATCCGTTCGGTCGCTCGGCGGCGGAACCGGGACGGTGACCCCGATCGAGCTCGACCTGACGGACAGAACGGCGGTCGCAGATCTCGCCGCCGCCTTCGCCGCCGAAGGCAGGCGCTTCAGAGCCCTGGTAACGCTGGCGGGCGTCCACGGAACCTGGCCGGCGGCGTTCCTGCCCGACGGGGAGATCGAGAGGATTCTCACGAACAACCTGTCGGCGCACGTGATGCTTGTCCGCGACATGCTTCCCGTCATCGAGGACGGCGGCCGGATAGTCGGGGTCAGCTCCATCGCCGCAAGCGTCGGAGTACCGATGTCATCCATGTATTCCGCGTCGAAGGCCGGCCTGGAGGCCTTCTACGAATCTCTCGCCACGGAGATCGCGGGACGGCGGGTGAAGGTGTCGATCATCCGCCCGGGGAACGTCAACACCGGTTTCAACGAGACGGGGAACTGCTTTCCGGGATGCGGCGACGAGTCGGTCGACGCAGCGTACAGGCGCGTGGTGGAGAGGATAGACAGCAGACTCGGCATGCCGGCGCGGAAAGTGGCGAAAGCGGTCTACAACGCCGCTGCTTCGCCACGGCCCAGGTTCCTGTATGTCGTGGGGATGAACGCGCTGAAGGCGCACTGGGCGGTCAG
>LKHC01000156.1 GCA_001618605.1 Candidatus Fermentibacter danicus | reverse complement strand
CCTCTCTCACTTTGAACCCACAGCGCATATCTTCCGCTCACAGGCTTCGGAAGCGCTGATCTGCGGGGGAGGATGTCGATGCGAATTCTTGCCGTGATACTCCTGCTGCTGGGACTGGTATTCCTGAGCGCTGCGTCGGAGGGCTCGACCGTAACCCGGATGATCACGGGCGCAGTCTCCTGCGGCGTCGGCATCTTTCTTCTCATCCACTCGGGCCGGAAGAACGCGCCCGGCAGCGGGGGCGACGGGGTTGTCCAGCACATAGACTTCTCCGGGGATGTGAATCTCCAGGAGATCGACTGCAAAAAATGCGGAGGATCACTGTCCTCAAAGGACGTGGCAGTCAAGGCCGGCGC
>LKHC01000155.1 GCA_001618605.1 Candidatus Fermentibacter danicus | reverse complement strand
GCCGGATACAGGCCGCCGGGAGTCCCGGCCGATCTGTCGCTCGACACCGGCCGCTTCGCCCGGCTGTTCGGCGAGCCGCCCGATCCGTTCCAGGCCTTCGACATGGAATACAAGAAACCTAGCTGAGCATCTCCGCCAGGAATCTCCCGGTGTACGAGCCCTCGATGCCGGCCACCTGGTCGGGCGTTCCCTCGGCTATGACCATGCCTCCGCCGTCTCCGCCCTCCGGCCCAAGGTCGATTATCCAGTCGGCGTTCTTCACCAAGTCCAGGTTGTGCTCGATGACGACCACGGTATTGCCCTGGCTCACCAGCCTGTCGAGGACCTGGAGGAGCTTGCGCACGTCGTGGAAATGGAGCCCGGTGGTCGGCTCGTCCAGAATGTACATCGTGTGAGTCGCCCCCGGCCGGGCGAGTTCCCTGGCCAGCTTGACCCGCTGCGCCTCGCCTCCGGAGAGGGTCGTCGCCGGCTGGCCGAGTTTGATGTAGCCTAGCCCGACATCGTCCATGACCTTCAGTGTGCGGGCCACCGCGGGGATTCTCTCGAAGAGGTCCATCGCCTGCCTTACTGTGAGGTCCAGCACCTGGGCGATGCTGTGCTCGCGGAATGTCACCCGGAGTGTCTCCTTGTTGAAGCGCATGCCTCCGCATGTGTCGCATACGACGAACACGTCCGGGAGGAAGTGCATCTCGATCCGCTTCACGCCTGCGCCCTGGCAGTCCTCGCATCTGCCGCCGTGCACGTTGAAGCTGAATCTTGCAGGGGAGTATCCCCGCATCTTCGCTGCCGGCAGCCCGGCGAAAATCGTCCTTATCTGGTCGAAGACCTTCGTGTAGGTGGCCGGGTTCGACCTGGGAGTCCTCCCGATCGGATCCTGCGAGATGTTGATGACCTTGTCCACGTTCTCGTAGCCCCGGATTCCCCTGTGCGGCCCCGGCGTGTTCGATCCCGTGCCGCAGAGGTTCGAGAGGGCGGGGTAAAGCGTCTGGGTAATGAGAGAACTCTTTCCTGAGCCCGAAACCCCCGTGACGCAGATGAACCGGCCGAGCGGGAAGGACACCGTGACGTTCCTGAGGTTGTTCAGTGTCGCCCCGTCCAGGGTGAGCGTACCCCTGGACCTGCTCCTGGGGGTGCGGATCCTCGTGATCTGCTCCTTTCCGGTCAGGTATCTGCCCGTGAGGGATTCGGGGTTCTCCTTTACGGCTGCCGGAGAGCCCTCCGCAACCACGAGGCCGCCGTCGGTTCCGGCTCCCGGCCCGAAGTCCACGACGTGGTCGGCTCTCAGGATCGTGTCCCTGTCGTGCTCCACGACCAGAACGGTGTTGCCCAGGTCGCGCAGCTTCTCGAGGGTGTTGATGAGCTTGTCGTTGTCCCGCTGATGCAGCCCGACGGTGGGTTCGTCCAGCACGTACAGCACGCCCGTGAGGCTGCTGCCGATCTGGCTCGCCAGCCTTATCCGCTGGGCCTCGCCTCCCGAGAGCGAGGGCGCCGATCTGTCCAGTGTGAGGTAGTGCAGGCCGACGTCCATCAGGAAGCCCAGCCTCCCCTTGATCTCCTTGAGCAGCTCGCCGGCTATCAGGGAGTCGGTTCGTCCGAGTTCGAGCTTCTCGAAGAAATCCCACACGCCCTGGACCGTCATCGAGTTCAGCTCGTGTATGCCCCGCCCCGAGACGAGAACCGACCTCGCCTCCGCACGCAGCCGCGAACCGCCGCAGGAGGAGCACGGGGTCTTCCTGAAGAACCGCTCGTAGTTGATCCGCGACCCCTCGCTCGATGTCGAGACGTAGAGCCGCTCGAGCCTGGGTATCACCCCCTCCCAGGGGCCCTCCATGCTTCCACGGCTGTTCCCGCCCTCCCACTGGAACTTGAGGATCCTTCTCTCGCCGGTGCCGTAGAGGACGGCGTTCCGCTGCTCCTCGTCCAGGCTGATCCAGGGGGTCCCGAGGGCGAATCCGTAGGTCTCGGCCAGAGCCTTTGCAAGCGTGGCCGACCAGCCCCTTGGCTCCCCCCAGGGGGCCACGGCCCCGTCCTTGATCGATAGAGCGGGGCGGGGGACGACCAGGTCCGGATCGACCTTCATCTCGAACCCGAGACCCGAGCAGGTCTCGCACATGCCTGCCGGATTGTTGAAGCTGAAAAGCTGAACCGTGGGCTCCGGGAAGGACAGGCCGCAGTACAGACAGGCGTTCTGCTCGCTGAAGAAGGTTTCCTCGCCGCTGTCGGCGTCCACGACGGCGATGGCGCCCGCTCCCTCGCGGAGGGCCGTCTCGACGGAACTGGTGAGCCGGGTATCCATGCCCGGCTTCACCGTTATCCGGTCCACCACGACCATGATGTCGTGCTTGCGTTTCTCCTGCAGTCTTATGTTCTCATCGAGGGAGCGGACCTCCCCGTCGATCCTCACGCGTACGAAACCCCTCTTCCTGAGGTCCGAGAGGAGTTCCGCGTATGCGCCCTTCCGCCCCCGGACGATCGGCGCCGCAATCAGGAGCCTGCGTCCCTCGGGCATCTCTGATATCCGGTCCACGATCTGCTGAGCGGACTGCCGGCCGACGCGCCTCCCGCAGGTCGGGCAGTGGGGTTCTCCGATCCGGGCGAAGAGGACTCGCAGGTAATCGGCGATCTCCGTTACGGTGCCCACCGTGGAGCGCGGATTGTGGCTGACCGTCTTCTGCTCGATGGAGATGGCCGGCGAGAGCCCTTCGATGCACTCATAGAGAGGCTTCTCCATCTGACCCAGAAACTGCCTCGCGTAGGCCGAGAGGGATTCTATGTACCTCCTCTGGCCTTCGGCATAGAGCGTGTCGAAGGCGAACGAACTCTTGCCCGAGCCGGACACCCCCGTGACCACCACAAGCCTGTTCCTGGGTATCGAGACATCGATGTTGCGGAGATTGTGCTCCCTCGCGCCCCTGACTACGATCGAATCCATCCGTCCCGCTCTTTTCCGTCTCCTGAATGAAATCCGGCCGGGACCGGCCGCACAAACAGACGAATATAAGCTGCAGCCGTCTCGACTGCGTGCCCCCGGCGGCCCTGTGCGCCACAATTGCCACTGAAAGGCTGAGCAGCCCTTGCCGGGACGGACATGCGACAGACAATACGATGCCGTGCAAACAGATATGGGTTGCGCTCGTTCTGGCAAGCCTGTTGCTGAAATGTATACGGCGGCCTGATGTATGCCGCCGGAATGGACAGGAGAACCGATGACTTTCAGAACCTGCGCAACACCTGGAGGAACATGCCGTGAGAAGGCGCGCCATGCGCCGAACCACCGCATCGGCTCCCGCGGCGCATTCATGAATGCCGTCCTGCCCTGCCCGGCGGTGGACATCTACCGTGCCGACGGGGCTCTGCGCGTGATTGCCGAGGTGCCGGGCTTCTCCATCGGTGAGATCGAACTCGACGCTTCCGCGGAAGTTCTTCGCATAAGCGGGAGCAGGAAGCCCTGCACGGTCTCCACGGAACCGGGGCTGGTCATGGAGTGTCTCCGCGGGGATTTCTCCAGGTGCGTCGTCCTCCCCGAGGACGTCGATCCCGCCTCGGCTACCGCCGTACTCTCGAACGGGCTTCTGGAAATCGTCCTGCCGCTGGCTGCCGGCGGCGGGCCGGTGAAGATAAGGCTGGACGAACAGGATTCTTGATAGGGCGGCGGCGTTGCTGTGCCGCGGCTTGAACCCGATGGTTCCCGAAAGGAAGGTTACTGTGGGAAAGGTGATAGGAATAGATCTGGGAACGACGAACTCCTGCGTCGCCGTTCTCGAGGGCGGCGAGCCGGTCGTCATCCCCAACTCCGAAGGCTTCAGGACGACCCCCTCCGTTGTCGCATTCACAGACTCGGGGGAGCGTCACACGGGGGTGGTCGCCCGCAGACAGGCCATAGCCAACCCGATCAACACGGTGTTCTCGATCAAGCGATTCATGGGAAGGAAGTTCGGCGAAATCGACGCCGAGAAGTCCAGGGTTCCCTACAAGGTCGTCGAGGGTCCGAACGGCGACGCGATGGTCGAGATCCAGGGCAGGCGGTACTCTCCTCCCGAGATCTCCGCGATGATCCTGCAGAAGATGCGTCAGACAGCCGAGGACTACCTCGGCGAGAAGGTCACCCAGGCCGTGGTGACGGTGCCTGCATACTTCAACGACAGCCAGAGGCAGGCCACGAAGGATGCCGGCAGGATAGCGGGTCTCGAGGTTCTCCGGATAGTGAACGAGCCGACCGCGGCTTCCCTGGCCTACGGTCTCGACAAGAAGGGCATGAACAAGACCGTCGCGGTGTTCGACCTCGGCGGAGGAACGTTCGACATTTCCATCCTCGAGATCGCCGATGGGGTCTTCGAGGTCCGCTCGACAAACGGCGACACCCACCTGGGCGGTGACGACTTCGACCTGAAGATCATAGACTGGCTGGTCGAGGAGTTTAAATCGCAGGAGGGAGTCGATCTCTCCCGGGATCCGATGGCCCTTCAGAGGCTCAAGGAGGCTGCCGAGAGGGCCAAGTGCGAACTCTCCACCACGCAGACCAGCGAGATCAACCTTCCCTTCATCACTGCGGACTCGTCCGGCCCGAAGCACCTGATAATGAAGCTCACCAGGGCCAGGCTCGAACAACTGGTGGACGATCTGGTCGAGAGAACCAGGAAGCCGTGCCTCGACGCCCTCAAGGACGCGAAGATCGATCCGGGCAAGCTGGACGAGGTCATCCTGGTCGGAGGGCAGACGAGGATGCCCCTGGTTCAGAAGATCGCAGGCGAAATCTTCGGGCGCGAACCCCATCGCGGGGTCAACCCCGACGAGGTCGTGGCCCTGGGCGCCGCGATCCAGGCCGGCGTTCTGACGGGCGAGTTCAAGGACGTCCT
Source organism: Candidatus Fermentibacter danicus (assembly GCA_001618605.1). GTDB lineage: Bacteria > Fermentibacterota > Fermentibacteria > Fermentibacterales > Fermentibacteraceae > Fermentibacter > Fermentibacter danicus. The sequence continues at coordinate 43,343 of LKHC01000155.1, read as the reverse complement.
GCTCCTCGACGTCACCCCTCTGACGCTCGGCATCGAGACCCTGGGCGGGATATCCACCGGGATCATCGAACGCAACACCACCATTCCCACCAAGAAGAGCCAGATCTTCAGCACGGCCGCCGACGGACAGACAGCGGTGGAGATCCACGTACTCCAGGGCGAGCGCAAGATGGCCTCGGACAACAGAACCCTGGGCAGGTTCATCCTCGACGGCATACCTCCCGCCCCGCGCGGCATGCCTCAGATAGAGGTCACGTTCGACCTGGACGCCAACGGCATAGTCCGCGTCTCCGCGCAGGACAAGGCCACGGGCAAGGAGCAGAAGATCAGGATCGAGGCCTCCAGCGGGCTCAGCGAGAGCGAAATCCAGAAGATGGTGGCCGAGGCGGAGAAGCTGTCCAAGGACGATGAGCAGAAGCGCCAGAAGGCCGAGAAGGGGAACATGGCCGACTCCCTCGTCTACGAGGTCGAAAAGGGCCTCAAGGACTACGGCGACAAACTCGATCCCTCCGTGAAGGCCTCCCTCGACAGCGCCTCGGAAGCCGTGCGTGCAGCCAGGCAGGCCAACGACGACTCTGCGCTGGACAGGGCTCTCGAGGATCTCCAGAAGGCCTGGAGCGCCGCAGGCGCCACGCTGCATCAGCAGGCCCAGGGACAGGAGCAGCCCGGACCGGAGAACGACGGCGGAGCGCCCGCCGGGGATGACGGCAAAACGGTCGACGCCGACTTCGAAGTGGTGGACGAATGACAGCCCAGGGCGACCCGAGGAGGGCTTCGAGGAAACCGCGCCGGGGCAGGACTTCTCCAAGGAGAAGGCCCGCGCCGCCTCCTCCGTCCGAGCCCGGGATCGGCGCCGCTCCGCCTGCGGATGATCCCGGAACGCCTCCCGAGCTGGAATCAGTAGTCGTGGAACCCGGCATGGAAAAGGAGCTGGAGATTCTGAAGGAGCAGAACCTCAGGCTGCAGGCGGAGTTCGACAACTACAGGAAAAGGCAGGCGAGGGAGTTCCACAAGCTGTGCTCCCAGGGAAAGCGTGATCTCATTTTCGAACTGCTGGCCATCCTCGACGACATAGATCTCGCACGCAGACATGCCGCGGACGGGGCGCCGGCCGACGAGACCCTCGCCGGACTGCTCCAGATCGCTGCCAAGTTCGAGGCGCTGCTCACCCGGCAGGGTCTCGAGGCGATACCCCTCGACGCCATGGATCCCTTCGATCCGACGGAGCAGGAGGCCGTCTTCGCGGAGGACGCCGAGGGCGTTACTCATGACGTTGTGCTGGAGGTTATCAGGAAGGGCTACTTCCTCGACCAGGATCTGCTCCGCGCCGCGCTCGTGAGGGTCGGGAGGGCCGGAAAGCCCTCCACCGGCGACGGGGAGTAGGGTGTCTGGTGGACAAGGATCTCTACTCTGTTCTCGGTGTAGGCGAAAAGGCCACCGAGGACGAGATCAAGAAGGCCTATCGCAAGCTCGCCCGGAAGTACCACCCCGACGCGAACCAGGGCGACAAGCGCGCGGAGGAGAAATTCAAGGAGATCTCCGACGCCTATGACATCCTTCGGGATCCCGAGAAGCGCGCCCGGTACGACGACGTTCGCAGCGGGCGCGCCTACTTCGGCGGGGGAGGGATGCCGGGCGGAGGATTCGAAACCCCCGGGGGCGGTTTCGAGGGTTTCGAGGATCTTCTAAGCTCGCTCTTCGGCGGGGGCATCGGCAGGTCCTCGCGGCGGCAGACCCCCTCCGGGGAGGTCGAGGTTCCGTTCGCGACGGCCGCCCTCGGCGGCAGGGTGGAGGCGACCATACGCCTCTCCAGATCCTGCGCCGTCTGCGGCGGAGCGGGTGGTACCGGAGAGAAGACCTGCCAGGCCTGCAAGGGCTCGGGCAGGAGAACAGAGAAGCGCGGCGCCTTCAGCACGATGCACCCTTGTCCGGTCTGCGGGGGCAGAGGCAAGGTCCTCACCAGCGCGTGCAGCTCCTGTGGAGGAACGGGCAGGACCACGTCGAACGACCGGATGATCGTGGACATACCCCCCGGCTCCTCCGACGGAGATCTGCTCCGGCTCCGGCAGCCCGACGGCTCCTCGGCGATTCTCAGGCTCCGCGTTCCTCCCGACCGGTTCTTCCGCAGGGAGGGTCTGGACATCCACTGTACGATCACGATATCCGCCCCGCGGGCCGCCCTCGGGACAACGATGATGATCCGAACCCTGGAAGGCAGGATCAAACTCCGTATTCCGGCAGGCACCCAGCCCGGGACCGTTCTGCGCGTCCCGTCGCGCGGTGTGCCCTCCGGCGGATCCCGCGGCGACCAGTTCGTGCATGTCGAGGTTTCCATCCGCCCCCCTTCCGGCGACTCGGAGAGGAGGCTCTGGGAACAGCTGCTCGACCACGAGGGTAGAGTGAGAAGACGACGCGAAGCCGATTGAGAAGCTCCGGAGGAATGCAGATGTCCAGATTCAGTGGAATTACTTCAGCGATAATGCTGCTGGCCGCAGCGGCCTGCCGCGGTCAGCCGGGGCTGGAACAAGTCGCCCCCGTTTACGTCGATACCGTGCGTGTCGAAGTTTCCGTCGCCGATCCCGAAGCGCTCAGCGCCGCGTTCTGCGAGATCGCGTCCTCCGCGGGTCCCTCGGTGGTGACGATCACCTCGCGCAGCGTGGTCAAGGCAGTCGTGCCTGGATTCCAGACTATCCCGTCGCCGTTCGGCTTCGATCCCTGGGGCGGGGGTTTCAGATTTCCGGGCTTCGAGGAGAGGGAATACGTCCGGGAGGGTCTTGGCAGCGGCGTAATAATCGACTCCAAGGGATACATTGTAACCAACAATCACGTTGTAGCGGGAGCCGACGAACTCGAGGTCATCCTGGCCGACGGGGCCAGATTTCCGGCTTCCCTCGTGGGTACCGATCCGCGGACTGACCTGGCCGTCATCAGGATAGAAGCGGGGGACACTCCACTACAGGCGATCAGGCAGGGCGACGCATCGAGCCTGCGGGTGGGCCAGATAGTGCTGGCCGTGGGCTCCCCGTTCGCCCTGAGTTCCTCCGTCACTCAGGGGATTATCAGCTTCATCGGCAGGACCGGTGTCGGTCTGGCGGACTACGAGGATTTCATCCAGACCGATGCCGCGATCAACCCCGGGAACAGCGGGGGCGCCCTGGTGAACCTCGCTGGCGAACTCGTGGGCATCAACACCGCCATCGCGAGCAGGACCGGCGGGTACGACGGAATCGGCTTCGCCATACCGATCGACATCGTCGCCTCGGTGACCTCCGAACTCGTCGCGCGGGGCTTCGTCTCCAGGGGATGGCTCGGTGTGATAATCCAGGACAACACGGGCGCCTTCCGCGCCGAATTCGGCGAGGAGTACGGAGTCATCGTGTCCGAGGTCACCCCCGGGGGGCCGGCCGAACGGGCCGGAATCCTCACGGGCGACGTCATAGTCGAGATCGACGGGATACCGGTCCAGTCCGTGGCGTCGTTCCGCAATACGGTTGCCGGGATAAATCCGGGCGGGAGCGCGGACCTGCTCGTGAGCAGGTCCGGCAGGCGCAGGAACATAAGGGTCGAGATGGGGGAACTCCCGGGTGACGGAACCACCGCCCGGGTGACGAGCAGGGCGCCGGTCGCCCCCGGTGTGGGATGGACCCTGCGCGAACTGGACGACAGGGCCGCCAGGGCTCTGGGTTACGATGGGTCCGGCGGCGTGCTTGTGTCGGAGATCGAGCAGGGAGGAACCGCGGCCAGGTCAGGTCTGGCGCAGGGCGACATCGTGCTCGAGGTGGACAGGACTCCGGTGTCGTCCGTTGACGAGACCTACGCCCTCATATCAGCTTCGGGCGACAGTGCGCTGCTCCTCGTATTCCGCGAGGGGCACACGATGTTCATCCTGCTCGAGCTGGGCTGACGCCCTCTCGGCTGCTGGAGCGGTCTTGGATCTCAGATATCTTGTGCTTGTCGTTGTGGGATTCGCTCTGTCCGTGCTGGGCTTCGTGATGCTCGGCGGGCGGAGGAGCCGTCCCCTCCCCGCAGGGCTCGTCTTCCTCGCAGGCATAGTGTCGCTCGTCCTGGGGATACTGCTGACCTGCGTCCCGGGGTTCTTCTCGGGCTGAAGACCGGTCGCCGCGTCCGATGATCACGGACAGGATCGAATGAGGCTGCGGACTCCGGAAGCCTGCGGGAATCCACCCCCGCCGCTCCGGCGCCCCGCTACTTCGGAAGCAGGCGCATTCTCCTGAACTTGTCCGTGAATGTGAACAGCAGTTCGTTGTCCGGGAATCTGGCCAGACCCTCCGCCGCAATGGCAGCAGCGTTCGGGAGGGCATTGAGGGCGATCTGTTCGCGGATCTTCCGGATGTATTCCTCCGCTCCGTCTCCGCCCGGGGCTTTCGTCGGAGCATCGCCGGACTGCTGCTCTCCGGCGGAAGACCTGGCCGATGATTGAACGACGGAAGGCCGAACATCCGCCTTCCCCCGTCCCGTTCCCGAGGCCGGCGCCTTCTCGAGGGCGGCCACGAGTTCGTCAAGACCCGGGGCCTGCGGCAGCAGGGCGAAGGCTTCCTTCGCCGCCGCCAGCGCTTCGGAGGCCGAGCCCGAGGCCAGTCTCCTCTCTCCCATCCTTATGAGATTCGCGGCTTTGATCCGCCTCTGCATAAGCGCGACACGCCCTCTTACTTCGGGATCTTCCGGAGCCTCCGCCCTGGCCTTCCTGAGAAAGCCGACGGCTCCAGCCTCGTCTCCCTCGGCAAGCGCTCTCTCGGCGGAGTCGAAATAGTCTTTGATGCTGGGAGGAAGGGGCACGCTGTTCCTTTCTCCGGTCGGAGAGGGGCGACGCACCCTCCCGGCGGCTGGCATATGTCCGATCGTTTCCGATTCACGGGCGGACGCGGATGCCGCGTCCGATGCTCTGGCTCTCCCCCTGGGGGCGGGGTCCGGCAACTCTCCGGGGACGGCCTGCCTCGCGATGGATCTGGAGGTACGGCGGGTGGCCGTTCTGGAACCCGCAGCAGGGGTTTTCGCCGTGGAGGAAGGCTGCGGGCGGGGCTTCGCCCTGACTGTCTCCTCGACGGGACCGATTTCGATTGGTTCCGCGTGTTCGAGCACGGGCGTCACCAGGGGCGTGCTGGGGTCGAAGGTCCGGCGTACGACCGGTTCGCCCGCCTCGGCGGAGATTCTGCGGGGGGAGGGTTCGGGCCTGGAGCGCGTCGCCTCGGAGGATTCCGCATGGGCCCGCGGCCTCGGCTGTTCCACGGGCTGGGCCTCCCGCGCGGTTTCGGTGCGGGCGGGCCTCGAAGGCTGAGCCGCCTTTTCCGGGCGGGATCGCTCCACGGTTGGAGCTTCTCCGTCGATGCGCGTCCGCCCGGATTCGTAGGGCGGAGCCTCCCTGGTCACGCGGGGTTGCGCCGGCGGCGCCGACGGCGTTTCCCGCGTGACGCGCGTCTGGGGGGATGCAGCGGGTTCTCTCGGTGCTGCAGTCTGCGGTCGGCTCGGAGAAGACTCGGCCGGGGCCCGCGTTCTCGCAGCGGCCCGGGCCGGCGCTTCCGCCCCGGCGGCTTCGGGCTCCTTCTCCACGACCTTCTCCTTCTCGGACATCAGCTCCTTCTCGATGGCGAGGATCGCATCGGTGACGGCGCTTCTGCCGGAATCCATGGAGAGGGCCTTGCGAAGGATCGTGAAGGCCTCGTCGCGGTTGCCCTTCTGGAGCTCCGCCTTGGCCTCCCTGACCAGAGACGCGACTTTCGCCTTGTTCTCCGTCGCCACCTTCCATCTACCCCCAGGCGTGCAATTCGACAGCTCTTTCTATACGAAGGAGGGACTTACGGTCAAGTCCCGCTCGTGCTCCTTCCGCCGCCCGATTTCAGCACCGCCGCGAGATCGCGGAGCAGTCCCACCGGCCCCTCCAGGAGAAGGTGCTTCAATATCAGGACGGGGATTCTCGTCAAAGGCCTGCGCATCAGGTAGTTGAGTCCGATTCTGGCCTGGGCGTGCCTCCTCAGGGCTTTCAGCTCTTCGTCTGTCATGTCCGTCAGGTTGACGAGCAAGGCCCCGGCCGAGTTCATCTCCGAGAGGAAGGATTCCAGGTCGGGAATCCTTCCCTCGGCCCTGGCACGCTCGAAGATCCGCGTGCCGGGGTAGGGGGTGACGAAGAGCATGGGAGCCGTGATGTCGGCCCTGGCGCAGAAGGCGATCGTCTCTTCGATCGTCTCCCTCGTCTCGCCGTACATCCCGATCATGAAGCTTCCCTCGGCGTGGATGCCAGCCTTCCGTGTCAGTTTCAGAGCCTCGAGACACTGCTCGGGCGTGACCTTCCTGTTCATCGCCTCGAGCATGGCGGGACTGCCCGACTCTATCCCGTAGCTTATCCAGTAGCAGCCGGACCGTTTCATCTCCGAGAGCATCGCCGCGTCAACCGTGTTGACCCTTCCAAGGCACGACCACTTCAGGCCCGGCAGCCTCTCCCTGATCAGCCTGCAGACCTCGAGGACGAAGCTCCGGTCGCTGGTGAAGAGATCGTCCGGGAACCCGGTGTATCGGATCCTGTACCTCGCCACGAGTTCCTCGATCTCGGAAACGATCGATTCCGGGCTCCTCCTGCGGACCCTGCGGCCGTAGATCCTGTAGCAGTACACGCACTCGTACGGGCATCCCCTGCTGGCCACCACCTCCATGTGCCTGGTGAGCCTGCCCCTGTGATCGTAGCTGTGGATGTAGCTCTCGATCGGGAACAGGTCCCATGCGGGACGCGGCAGCAGGTCCAGGTTCTCCACCGGCTCCCTCTGGGGTGAGAATGCCAGGCTGCCTGCGTCCGAGAGGAACGCGACGCCGGGGATTCCCCGCCATTCGGCGCCCGATTCGACGGCGTCGACCAGTTCGAGCGCCGTCCTCTCTCCTTCGCCCAGGACAACCGCATCGAGCGAGCAGGATCTCAGATAGGTCTCGGGCAGCGTCGTCGCACCGCTGTTGCCGGCCATGAGGAATGCGTCCGGTACAGCCTCCCTCAGCCTCCGGCCGAGTTCCTTCGCAAAACGGAAACGGGTGACCATGCCGCCGAGCCCTATCACGTCGGGCCTGCCGGCGGCCACCGCTGCGACTGCGCTGTCCATCGAGAGGTTCGAGCCTTCCATGTCCACCACGGAAACCTCGTGGCCGCCCTTTACCAGAGAGGACGCCACGTAGGCCAGGCCGAAGGGGAAGTAGCGGGCTCTGCGACCCGAACCGTAGGGGGGGTAGACGAGAGTGACTCTCACAGATACTCCTCGGTGGAGGTGGAGACGGAGTCTCCATCTCGGGAGAACGGGAAGAACACGCCGTCGCGAATATCGCCACGGGTCGGATCACGCGCAACGAGCGGCCGCGCCGGGGATCCACTGGCAAAGAATCCGGCGGGATTGCATGTTACACATCCCCTGAGGGATGTTGGATGACCGGTTCGGATAACCTTTCCCGGATGGAGTCTCCCCTGATGTTCAAGAAGCTATTCTCGCACGGTGGACAGGGACCCAGGATGACAGCGAGGCCTCGCGGCCCGGTCGGACTGGTGGACCTCTCCCTCCGCGACGGACAGCAGTCGCTGCTTGCCACCCGCATGTCCACCGACCAGGTCCTCGATGCCATGCCTCTCATACTCGACTGCGGCATAAAGACCATGGAGGTCTGGGGCGGCGCCACGCTCGACAGTGCGATGCGCTTCCTGGACGAGAACCCGTTCGATCGCCTGAGGCGGATGTCGGATCTCGCAAGGCCCTATTCCTGCGGCCTGCGAACGCTTTCGAGAGGCCAGAACCTGTTCGGTTACGACCCTTATCCGGACGACATAGTGAGTGACTTCAACCGCGAGTCCGTTCGCTCCGGCACTACCATCATGCGTATCTTCGACGCGCTCAACTACATACCCAACTACAAGGCGGCCCTCGAGGGCGTCAGGGAGGCGGGCGGCGTCTTCGACGGAGCCGTCTGCTACACCACCGGCCCACTCTACAAGACTTCGTATTTCGTCAACAAGGCCCTGGAGCTCGAGGCCGCCGGCGCCGACATGATCTCCGACAAGGACATGGCGGGGCTCAAGGATCCGGTCAGCGCCTGGGAGTACTACACTACGCTGAAGGATCGCCTGAAGGTTCCGGTGGTCAGCCACACGCACTGCACGCCGGGCTACGGCCATATCAGCGCGGTGATCGCCCTTCTGGCCGGAGTGGATTCGATCGACGTGTGCTTCCTCCCCTTCGCCGGAGGCTCGTCGCATCCCTCGCTGGAGGTCGTTGCCCTGTTCGCCGAAATCCTCGGCGTAGATACCGGACTCGACCTCGATCCGAAGATGCTGGGCAGGGTGCATGCCTCTTTGTCGAACTCCATAGAGGAGTGCGAGAAGAAGTTCGGGCTCAAGGTCCACAGGTCGGTCTGGCCCGGACGCGACGCCCTGGCCCCGCTCGCGGAGAAGACACTGGATCATCTCTCGGAGGGCAGGATCGCCCAGGCTCTCGAAACGGTACACAGGATCGAGGCCGCCTGCGGATTCCCTCCTCCGAGCGAGGCTGTGCGCAAGTCCCAGATACCCGGGGGCATGTACAGCAACTTCGTGAACCAGCTCGCAAGGGATGGGAAGAGCGAGTACATGGACAAGGCCCTGGACGCAGTCCAGGAGGTCCGCTCGAAGGCCGGATGGGTGCCCCTTGTGACGCCCACATCCCAGATAGTCGGGGTAAAGTCCTATTTCACCGCCCTGGGCAAGGATACGAACCCTGTACAGTATGTGAACCTCATCGCCGGGTACTACGGCAAGACGCCCTTCCCGATCGATGCCTCCTACCGCGAGGAGGTCTGCGGATTCCGCGACGAGCGTAGCTACGACTCCTCGCAGTTCAGGCGCGACATCCCCACCCTCCCCGGAACGGAGATCCCCATCGCGGAGACCGAGCAGGAGAAGCTCCTGTACTACCTCTTCCCGGACAGCTCCGGAAAGGCCTACCTCGAGAAGCTGAAGGGCGCCGCCTATGCCGAGGTGGTGAAGGCGGAGACGGAGAGGAAGGAGAGGGAGGAGGAGGCCCGGCTCAAGAAGCTGCACGACGAGTCGATCCTGAACAGGTTCGCGGAATCCATGTTCGACCTGTCGGAGCATCTCTCCGAGGCGATGACCCAGCCCAGCACCGATGAGGATCCGTCCATGAACGCGCTCATACTGGAAGCCGCCGAATACACCGACATCTGACCCCCCGGACCGCATTGGACTGCCGGTCCCGGGCCGGTGATTGAAGACGACCTGGCCGCCCGGCGGGGAACTGGCCCTGGGCGCAGCGGTTTCTTATAGTATCCGTGCGAGATCGTGGAGTGATTTGGGGCGTATTGCAACCACGTTAAAAAAAGTGCTAAAAGGCCGTTTCATCAGCCTGTGACCGCCCCTCACGGGCGGTTTTTCGTTATGGAAAGACGAGGTCCATGATGATGAGAAAGCTGTTCACGAGCGAGTCCGTTTCCGAGGGTCATCCCGACAAAATCTGCGATCAGATCTCCGATGCCGTCCTGGACGCCCATCTCGCAAAGGATCCGAACGCCCACGTGGCCTGCGAGACCCTTGTCACGACGGACTTCTGCCTGCTGGCCGGGGAGGTAAGGAGCGCCGGCGAGGTCGATTACGAGGCGGTCGCACGGAACGTGATCAGGGAGATCGGCTACGACATCCCCGACATCGGCTTCAAGTACGACAGGAACGATTATCAGATCAGGATCCATTCCCAGTCCTCCGACATCACCCACGGCGTCGTGTCCAACAAGGGCGCCGGCGACCAGGGCCTGATGTTCGGCTTCGCCTGCAACGAGACCGAGGCTCTGATGCCCTTCCCCCTGCAGTTCGCACACCGCCTGCTCGAGAAGCTGTCCGCCGTCCGCAGGGACGGGACTCTCCCCTGGGCCAGGCCGGACGCGAAGAGCCAGGTGACCGTGGTCTACGAGGGGAACCATCCCGTCGAGATATCCGAGATTCTGATGTCGGTGCACCACGACGAGAATGCCGACAATGCGTCGATGCGCAGGGACATCCTGGAGCACGTCGTCGGGCCGGCGCTGGACTGCATGAAGCCCTCCCTTCCGTGGAACAGGAACAGCTTCCTCTACAACCCTTCGGGACGCTTCGCCATCGGCGGGCCCAACGGGGATACCGGTCTCACGGGTCGCAAGATCATCGTGGACTCCTACGGCGGAGCAGGCAGACACGGAGGCGGCTGCTTCTCCGGTAAGGACTCCACGAAGGTCGACAGGTCGGCGGCATACATGGCCAGGTACATCGCCAAGAATCTGGTCGCGGCTGGCGTGGCCGAACGCTGCGAGATACAGCTCGCCTATGCGATCGGAAAGGCGGACCCGGTTTCCGTCAGGCTCGATACCTTCGGAACCGAGAAGGTTTCCGACCTCGGGCGAGTCGAGGAGCTCGTCAAGGGTATATTCCCCCTGAGGCCTTACGACATCATCGACTGTCTGGGCCTCCGGCGGCCGATCTTCAGGAAGACTGCCTCCTTCGGACACTTCGGCAGGATTCCGGGCGACGACGGCTCCTTCTCCTGGGAGAAGATCGACAGGGTTCCCGACATCAGGAGGGAACTGAAGCTGTAATCCCGGGGCTGGTCCGCCTCCCGCTCCGGGGATTCGGGGGGACAGTGCTCCACTTGGTTCTGGCTATACTCACCGTCACCGGCGACGCAAGGCTGGACAGCCTCGGAAACCGGCTGGAGGAGACCAGACTGAGGGTGTCCGTCCTCGAGAGCCGGCACGCAGCCGTTTCCGACATCCTTGTCGCGATCCACGACAACCTCCTGGCGGCCAGGGCCTTCTATGCCGGGCTCCAGGACGAGGAGGCCCGTCTTCTGGGTGACATCGAGACGATGGACATACGGTGCGCCGCGGGCGAGTCGCTCCAGAGCGCTCTCTCCGCAAGCCTCTCGGAATACCTCGTCTACGTCTACTCCCACCGGAACCTCCTCGGCCCGGAGGCGCTGTTCTGCAGAGGAGGCCTGTCGAGGATGCTCCGGCGCGAGGCCTATCTCGAGTTTCTGGCCAGGAGGGCCGCTTCCGAGCAGAGGGAGATCCGCCGGGAGACGGATTCCCTTTCGCATTTCAGAGATTCCCTCCGCAACGCCCGGACGGAGGTCGCCGCGCTACAGAGGCAGATGGAGGACATCCAGAACAGGATTATCTTCGAGGAGGGCAGACAGGCTCTGCTCAGGCTCCAGCTCGGAGGAGAGCTGGCGCGTGCGAGGGATTCGTCCGCCATCCTCGAGCGGGAGAGGCAGCGGGTGTCGTCCCTCGTCAGCGACCTTCAGGCGGCAAGCACGACGGTGGCGGCCAGCCTCCACATCGAAAGGCCCACCGCGGAGAGCGTGATAGGCAACTCGGCCGGCTCCCTTGAATGGCCTGCCGACGGTACGGTGGTGCGGCGCTTCGGTCTCGAGGTCCACCCCGTCTACGGCACCGAGACGACCTGCGACGGCATCAGCGTTTCCACTCCACCCGCCACTGCCGTCCACGCCGTCTCGGACGGCAGGGTGCTCTACGCCAGGGAGTTCCTCAGCATGGGCAGGCTCGTCGTGGTCGATCACCTGGACGGTTACTTCACGGTCTACGGCAACCTCGGCTCCGTCGAGGTGAATCCCGGGGACATGCTGACCGCAGGAGACGAGATAGGAGTGACGGGCTCCCTTGCCGGCGGCGTTTCCGGCTACTACTTCGAGATCCGGGCCGGAGGCCAGCCTGTCGATCCCGAGGGGTTCCTCCGTTGACGGGCCTCCTCGCGGGGAAGAATCCCGATCCCATACTGGGCCAGGATGCTGCCGAGGCGCTCCTCCAGTCCGCCCTCTCCTCCGGCAGGCTGTCGCACGCCTACCTGTTCGCCGGCCCGAGAGGGACGGGCCGCTTCTCCTCCGCGCTCGCCCTCTCCGCGGCGTTCATCTGCAGGGAGAGCCCGGACGGATGGTGCGGCGGATGCAGGGACTGCCTCAGGATCATGAAGCTGCAGCATCCCGACGTGAGGGTGACGTTCCCCGTGCTGGGCTCCACCAGGCCCGACGAAGTGGCCGACCTGATCGAGAAGCGCGGCAGGGACGGCTTCACGAGGCTGGCCGTTCCCGGGAACTCCTCGATCACGATCGATTCGGTCCGGGAGATACAGGCCCGGATGGCTCTCAGATCCTACGAAGGTTCCGGAAAGGTCGAGATACTCCTGGACGTCGACACCATGAAGCAGGAGGCGGCCAATGCCCTGCTCAAGACACTCGAGGAGCCCCCTCCCGGCACGCTGATGATCCTCACCGCAGAAAGGGCCTCCGGAGTCATCCCTACTGTCCGTTCGAGGGCTCATCTCGTGCGTTTCGGAAGGTTGCCCGTGGAGACGATCGCAGAAATAGTCCAGGAGCGGACGGGAGTTTCGAGGCAGGAGGCCCTTCGAGCCGCCGCATCCTCCGACGGGAGCGCTGGAGCAGCGCTCGAAGCCGCAAGGGAAGGCGGCGCCCTGCACGAAATGCTTGAAAAGGGATTCGATCTGCTGACCGTCCGCGACCCCCGTGCGGCCCTTCCCGCCGCCCGGGCCATGGCGAAGACGCTCGGCCCCTCCGGGAGCGCAGGCCTGTGTTCCGGTATGGCGGCGATGCTGCACGACTTGAGGAGGGCTTCGCTCGGCCTCCGGCCGGTGTTCTCGGCGGGAGACCCGCTGCCGGGGGCCGCCGCCTGGGGGGCGGATTCCATCGGGAGGGCCGTGCGCATCTTTCTCGAGGGCGAAAAGAGGATTCGCGCGAACGTATCCCCGGCCGCCGCCCTTGCCGCGGCGTTCACCGGAGCCTGGTTCGAGCTGGGGCGGGATGGTCGATAGAATGCAGAACGCTGAAGACGGACGGGTCCAGGAGAAACAGACGGAGAACCCCGCCCAGCCGGGCATCGTGACACAGGGGGAGTATCTCGAGGTCGCCTTCAGGGCGAGGGCTCTCGGGCTCTTCTCGAACCCCGGCCCCCCTGTCGACGTCGGCACCATGGCGGTCGTGACCGTCGAACGGGGAGAGGACCTCGGAAGGGTGGTCGGCAAGTACACCACGGGGGAAACCCTTCCGGGCGAGCCCGTGGGCGCATTCGCAAGAGCGGCGGATGCCTCCGATCTGGAGAGGTTCCGCTCCAATCAGGAGTTCGAGAGCAAGGTGCTGGCGTACTGCCGCGAGCGCGTGAAGACGCGCAGGCTGGACATGAAGCTCACGGGCTGCGAATCCCAGCTCGACCGAAGGAAGATCAGGGTCTATTTCACCGCGGAGCAGAGAACCGACTTCCGCGCTCTCGTCCGGGATCTCGCCGCCGAGTTCAGGGCGAGGATCGAGATGAGACAGATCGGCGTGAGGGACGAGGCCCGGCATCGTGACGGAGTCGGCATCTGCGGGCTTCGTCTGTGCTGCGCCGCCTTCCTCCGGGAGTTCACCTCCGTGACGCTCAAATCGGTGAGGGAGCAGAATCTGGCGCCGAATCCCAGCAAGGTGTCGGGGGCCTGCAGCAGGCTGATGTGCTGCCTGGCCTATGAAGCCGATTTCTACAGGAAGGCCGGCAAGGTCTTCCCCGAAGTCGGCTCCAGGCATCGCATCGACGGCAGGAACGCCTCGGTCCTGGCCTGTGACATATTCCACGACCGGGTGACGATCGCATGGGAGCAGGGCGGCACGGAGACCCTGGACATCGCCGAGTTTCTCAGGATGAGGAGCAGGAGCAGGCTCAGGAAGCCCGGAGAACCCGATTCGGACGAGGATGCCGCGGAGCAGGCCCCGTCTGACGAAAAGAGATCAGACCACCGCAGGAGACAATGATGGCTGTCAGATATCTCGTGACCAGCGCTCTTCCCTATGCCAACGGGCCGCTTCACCTGGGCCATCTGGCCGGGGCCTACCTCCCGGCGGACACATATGTCCGCTTCCTCCGGATGCGCGGCGAGGATGTCATCTATGTGTGCGGAACGGACGAGCACGGCGTTCCCATAACCATTACCGCCGAGAAGCAGGGCCGGACTCCCCGCGAAGTGGTGGACGAGTACCACGAAACGATACACAGGGAGTTCGAGGCGTTCGGCATCTCCTTCGACAACTTCTCCAGGACGTCGCTTCCGACTCATCACGAGTTTGCGCAGAAAGTGTTCCTGGACCTCCTCGGCAAGGATCTGATCGTCGAACGGACCATGAGTCAGCTCTTCTGTCCGAGATGCTCCAGGTTCCTCCCGGATCGCTACGTGAACGGCACGTGCCCGAAATGCGGCGCTCCCGGCGCGCGAGGCGACCTCTGCGAGTCCTGCGGAAGCTGGCTCGAGGCTCTCGAGCTCGCCGAGCCGACCTGCAGCATCTGCGGTGAGACTCCGTCGCCACGGGACACCACGCACTGGTTCCTCAGGCTGGACGCCTTCAGTGACTGGCTGCGGGAATGGCTGCCCGCACGCGAAGGCTGGCGGGACAACGTTCTGAACTACTGCCGGGGCTGGCTGGACGAAGGGCTCCAGGAGCGGGCCATAACGCGCGACATCGACTGGGGCGTTCCCGTTCCGCTGCCCGAGGCGGCCGGAAAGGTTCTCTACGTCTGGTTCGAAGCCCTCCTGGGGTACGTGAGCAGCACGAGGGAGCTCTTCGAGAAGCGCGGGAATCCGGATGAATGGCTGAACTGGTGGAAGAGCCCGGACACGCGGCTGATCCACTTCATCGGCAAGGACAACATAGTCTTCCATGCGATCATCGAGCCGGCCATACTGCGCGGCCTCGGCGGCTTCGCACTGCCCTGGAACATACCCGCCAACGAGTTCCTCAACATTTCGGGGCAGAAGCAGTCCACGAGCAGAGGGACGGCCGTGTGGATGGGCGAGTACCTGAAGAGGTTTCCGCCCGATCCGATGAGGTACACCCTGTCGATCAACGCGCCCGAGGGCAGGGACAGCGATTTCACCTGGGCGGAGTTCCGTGTGAGGAACAACGAACTGGCCGACGTTCTGGGCAATTTCGTCAACAGGACCATGAGCTTCGCCTTCCGCGAGTTCGGCGGGACTGTGCCCGAATCAGGCGCTCCCGGCGAGAGGGAGACTGCCCTGACCGAGGCCGCCCTGGCCGCGGGACGGAGCATCGGAGATCTCCTCGGATCGTTCAGGTTCAAGGCGGCCTGCGCCGAAGCCATGGCCCTGGCGAGGGAGGGCAACAGGTATTTCGACTCTTCAGAGCCCTGGCGCACGGCGCGGACGTCGCGGGATGACTGCGCCCGGACCATCCGCTTTTCGCTGGAGTTCATCGGGTGGCTCAGACTGGTCTTCTCTCCATTCCTGCCATTCTCATGCGAGAAGATGGGGCGGATGCTCGGAGTGAGCGGCGGTTCGTGGGACGGGATCGGGAAGGTGTCTCTCGTGACGGGATCGCGCCTCGGCGCCCCCGAGATCCTTTTCGAGAAACTACCGGAGGGCTTCGAGGAGGACGGCCACGCGAACGGGCCGGTCGAATCCGCTCCTGCGGCTTCCGAGATCCTTGCCGCCGCGAGGATTCCCTTCGATGATTTCAAGAGACTGGATCTCCGGGTAGGGAGGATACTCTCTGCCGAACCCGTGCCCAAGGCCGACAAGCTGCTCGCGATGAGCGTGGATGTCGGCGAACCCTCGCCCCGCACGATAGTCGCGGGTCTCAGACAGTGGTACAAGCCGGAGGAGATGGCCGGCCGGCTCGTCGTCGTCGTGACCAACCTGGAGCCTGCCAGGATACGCGGGGTGGAGAGCGACGGAATGGTTCTGGCATCCGACGGGGAATCGGGGGTCTTCGTCATCGGACCCGACCCTTCCGCCCGCCCCGGAGACAAGGTCCGATAGGAAGCGGAGGAGACAGTCATGTATCTGAGCTATGGCCAGATCGACCCGGGTTTCCTGCTCGTCATAGGAGCGATGATCCTCGGTCTCATCGCCAGTGGAGCGGTCCAGAGGACATTCACCCGCTACAGCAGGGTCGGAACCCGGCTGGGGCTGACCGGCGAGCAGATGGCCCGCAGGATCCTGGACAACTACGGACTCACCAATGTCCGCGTTGAACGGGTGGCGGGCAGACTGACCGATCACTACGACCCGAGGAGCCAGACCCTGAGGCTCTCCGAAAGCGTCTACGGAAGCACGTCGGTAGCCGCCCTCGGCGTGGCCGCCCACGAGTCCGGCCATGCGGTCCAGCATGCCTTCAAGTACAGGCCGGTGACGGTTCGCAACGCGCTTGTCCCCATGGCCAACCTGGGCTCTCAGCTTCTCATCCCGGCGATGTTCGCGGGCATCATGTTCGGAGAGCTCGGCGGGACCATCATGCTGATCGGAGCCGTTCTCTACGGCGCTTCAGTAGCCTTCCACCTGGTGACGCTGCCCGTGGAGTTCGACGCCAGCAACAGGGCCGTCTCGTTCCTGCAGGCGACGGGCGGACTGACCACTGAGGAACTGGGTGGCGTGAAGAAGGTTCTCCGGGCGGCCGGCATGACCTACGTCGCCGCCGCACTGGCTTCGCTCGCGAACATGATCCGTCTGATCATGCTCGGGAGAAGAAGGTGATGGATCTCTCGGCCCCGCTTACGATCGTACTCGTGTTCTTCAGCGTGATATGCCACGAGATCGCGCACGGCTACACGGCGTACAGGCTTGGCGACCCGACCGCCTACAGGATGGGGAGGCTCACGTTCAACCCGCTGCCCCACATAGACATCTTCGGGACGATCATACTCCCCGTCCTTCTTAAGATCATGGGCAGCTCGGTGCTGCTGGCGTGGGCCAGGCCGGTGCCGGTCGATCCGAGGTATTTCCGCCGCCCCAGGACGGGCATGATGTGGGTCTCCATCGCCGGTCCGGGAGCCAACCTGGCGCTGGCGGCGGTCTTCGCCGTCGTGGCCCACCTCCTGTCGGGATTCGCCCCCGTCTTCGTCCCGAGGGCTCTCGCCTGGACGGCTCTCATAAACGTAGTGCTCGCAGTCTTCAACCTCTTTCCCGTGCCACCTCTGGATGGTTCCAGGATCGTGGCCAGGTTCCTCCGCGGACCCGTGCTCATGCGGTATCTGAGCTTGGAGCCCTACGGCATGTTCATAGTGTTCGGGCTTCTCTACCTCGGTATCTTCTCGAAGGTAGCGGACCCCGCCCTGAACCTCGCCATAAGGGTTCTCGACCTCGGCAGACTCCTCTCCGCCGTTTAACGCGGCGGCCTGTTCTCCGCTGAAGGGAGGCGCAGACGATGTTCCTGACCATCATCCTCGCCGTAATTACCGGGCTGCCGCCCATCACTCGAGACCTGACGGGTGCAGATCCGGGCTCCTGGGAGGACTGGGTCGCCGGAGAACCCGAGCCTGTTCCGTTTTCCGTAAAACCCCTGTTCTCCTGCTCGTGCGATGATGGAATCGATTTCGCCGTGCTGATGGAGGAGGGTCTCGCCGACAGCCTCACTCCCGGAACCATCGAGCGCTGGGCTCTGGACATGGCTCCGTGGGTCGGGGGCGTCCTTGTGGCGGAGGCTTCCTACTCCACCCCGGAGGAAATCCGCGCCTGGCTCTCAGAAATGCATGGACAGGGCCTGGACGGCGTGGTGCTGGTGGGCGACCTGCCTGTCGCGTGGGTGATGATGGACAACGCCTTCACGAGGAGCAGCGAAACCTTCCCGTGCGACTACTTCCTGATGGATCTGGACGGACTTTGGGAGGACAGGTGGATAGGGTATCCGTCGGCGGGCAGGTCCGGCCAGGACGGGAAGTACGATACATGGGGCACTTCGGGCTTGGCCCCCGAGATCTACTGCGCCCGGATCATGCCCTCGAAGATAGGGGCGGAGGTTTCCCTGCTGCAGGCCTATCTCGACCGGAACCACCTCTGGCGCACCGAGGGCGATCCTCTCCCGTTCCAGACCCTCTGCTACGTCGACGACGACTGGGTACCGTTCAGTGCGGAGTTCCGCGACGCCATGAGGCGCCTCTATCCCCTGGTGGAACTCGTGAGCGACCCCCAGCAGACCTGCGGCACCGACTACAAGGAAAACAGGCTGACCGCGGTCTACCAGTGGATCAGCCCCTTCGTGCATTCGAGCCCGCTCCTGCACCAGTGGAGCCCCGGCCCCGATACATACTGGAAGGAAGTCAAGGCCATCGATCCGCAGGCCAGGTTCTACAACCTCTTCGCGTGCTCGAACTGCAGGTTTACGACATCCAACAACATGGGATCCATTTATGTCCTGGGGACTTCGTACGGGCTCGCAGCCGTGGGCAGCACGAAGACCGGGTCCATGCTCAGATTCGAACCCTTCTACCAGACTCTGGGAGAAGGAGGATGCCTCGGGGAGGCTTACTTCGACTGGTGGACCGCTATAACGGCCGGAGGATTCTCCTCGTATGAGATGTCATGGCATCTGGGCATGGTGATGATCGGCGATCCGACCCTGGTCCCGGCGGCTCCGATGCTGGGTCTTCCCGACGACTGGATCGCATCGCCGGAGCCGGCGGTCATGACGATCCTCGAGAACCCCTGCGTCTCGTCCGTACGGGTAGGCCTGGCCGACGGGGCGTCCGGTGTCAGAATCCTCGACGCATCCGGGAGGGTGGTGGCCTCGAATCCCGCGGCAAGGGGCGGTGACACGGTTGAGTTCGACATGCGCGGCCTGCCGTCCGGCATATACACGGCCGTGACGGAGTCGCCCGCCGGTGTGGCCGCAGTCCGGTTCGCCCGGCTCTAGAGCTCCGACCAGTCCGAGGGGTCCGGCGGGAGAAGGGTCATGAGCTTTTCATCGATCTCCAGGCCGTAGGTCTGCTCGAGACCGCGCATCCACGACTCGAAGCGGATCTGCTCCCTCGCCGAGGTGATGACGGAGCGCAGCTCATCGTTCGCCTCTTCCAGCGTAGCCGGCCTGGCGGGCATCACGGAGTCGAGCTTGAAGGCGACCCAGATTCCGAACCGGGGATAGGGCGCCGGCCCGAACCACGTCGAGGTGTCGGACGTCGCGAACAGGGCATCGCCGAGACCTCCGGGAACTTCTCCGACGAGAAGGGCTCGAGTCAGATGAGAGTCGCCCGACGATCCCGCCAGAAACGGTATGCCGTCGAAACCGCTCACGATCGCCGTCGTGCGCCCCTGGTCGAGTAGATTCTTGAAAGTGTGCAGCTCGGACGAATCCCTGAGAGAGACGCAGAGAAAGGTTCTCATCTCGGGGATGACGGGCGGGGCGGCCGCATAGGCGGAATCGAGCATGGCATCGGTGATCCGGATGCTGTCTGTGACGAACATCCTGTATAGCGTGTCGGCGGCCAGCCTCATCCTGTAACTCCCGGCGCTGTGGATGATCGAGTCGGCCGCCGCCGGATCGATCCGTTCGATCTCCCTGGCGAGGGATTCCCTGTACAGGATCACTTCGGCGAACGATGCCAGCCATGCGGCGTCCGAAGGCATGACCGGACGGATTTCCGCCTCGCAGCGAATCTCCTCCACCATCCGTCCGGCGGTCCAGACTTCGGTTCCGGCGACGACGAGAGTGTCGCTCGAAGAGGGGTCGAGTCCATCCGAGACGATTCTTGCGAAGTCTGCGAAGGCGTCGGTCCGGAATTCGACGTCGGTGGTCGCGAAGTAGTCGTCCCTGATGCGGTCGGCCGCAGCCAGCGCCCGCTGGTCGGCCATCATGTTCCGTCCGTACCGGAGGGTGTTCGAGCTGTCCGGGATCATGGCGGCCACGAGTCCGGGTTCGGTGGTGAGAAGCGAGTCCAGTGTGACTGTCGACCCGTCATCGAGGACTGCGGATTCTCCGGGGGAAAGACCGGCCAGGACGAGCCCGAGTGACGGGTCGATCTCGGAGAGGACCGACGGACCGCGACGCCCGGGCGTGGATCCCGCATCCCGGATGGTGTACCAGACGGTCGTTCCGAGATGGTCGAGGTAGTAGGCGTCGTCGGATGCCGTCAGGGAAGACTCCGCCAGAAGCCTGAGGGAGTTCCGCGCCGACCGGAAGGCGTGAAGCCTGGTCCAGGCGTCGACACGGTACTCTATCCCGGGGTTACCGGGGATTCCGAGCCTTTCCAGCTCGCGCTCGACAAGCACCTTGCGTGAATAGGCGAGGATGAAGTCGCCCAGGGGATTGCCCCCCGAGATGAATCCGGCCTGGACCGAGGGAGAGAGACTGTCCCAGTAGGCTCCTGCATCGGAGACGGTCACCGTAACGCCATCGAGACGAAACAGCCAGTCGTCTCCCGAGACGGTCCTCCCGCAACCCGCCGTGATCAGCACGGCCGGCAGGGCATACAGAAACAGTTTCCGATTCATTTCTTCATTCCTTCCGGAAGACCCGGAACGCATGCCGGAGCCGCAGGCGCCGCCGGCATGAGGACACCATGGCAGTGCAAGTACTGCCATATGACCCGGACGAAGGAGCGGGTCTGCCTTCCGGAAACCGGAGGATTCTTCAGAGATCGCTCCAGGCTCCAGGATCGTCGGGGAGGCTTAGGAGCAGGGGCTCGTTAATGGCGAATCCTGTCGAGTCGGCGAGCTCCCCGAGCCATTCCCCGACTCTCGCCTCGGCCTGCCTGCCGCGGATCTCGGCGGCTATCACCGGGGCCACCTCCTCCCTGGAGGCCGTCCGGGCGGGGAACACCTCTGCCAGCCTCGCTGCGATGAAGATCGAGTCTCCGCTCATGCCTGCGGAGACAGGACCTATCCAGCGCACCGTGTCGGAGAGGGCGAACAGGCTGTCGCCCAGGCCGAAGGGCACCTGGTCCCTCCTCATCGGGTAGGATACGCCAGTCGCCCCGGGGTAGTAGTTCTGGAACGAAGGGGTGATCGACTCGATCGTCCCTGCGGCTCGAGCCGCCTCGAACTCCTCGAGCCGGCTGCGAGGGACCACGAAGGCCGCCATCGACCTCTTCTCGTCGACAGGAGTCGGCGAGGTCTGATAGGCCGAGTCTATCATCGCATCGGTCACGACCAGCCGATCGAGCACGCATTCCCGATAGAGGCTTTCTGCGGCGGCTTCGACAGCCCATGCGGTTGCGAGTCCCATCAGGTAGTCGGCCTCCGATGGGTATCTCCGTACGAATTCGGCCGCCATGATGGATCTGTTGAGTATCACCC
Organism: Candidatus Fermentibacter danicus; assembly: GCA_001618605.1. Taxonomy (GTDB): domain Bacteria; phylum Fermentibacterota; class Fermentibacteria; order Fermentibacterales; family Fermentibacteraceae; genus Fermentibacter; species Fermentibacter danicus. Next base: position 22,261 of record LKHC01000155.1, on the reverse strand, counting down.
CGGAGTAGTACGCCATCCAGTTGCTGTCCGCCGGAATCACCTGGTGCATGGATGCTTCGAATTCGAGTTCCCCGAGCATCCTCTCGGCCGTCCAGATGCCGACGGAGCTGGTTATCAGAGTGTCGCCGGGTTCGAGCCCGGCCTCGCCCCGGAAGTGGGCGGAGAAGCGGGCGATGGCCGGCTGGTGGAACTCGGTTCGAGACGATTCCCGGATGGTCTTGAGGAGGCTGTCCAGTTCGGCGAAGGCGTACGACTGCCCTATCCTGACCTGGACCCAGCGCTGAGAGGAATCCGTCAGACCGAAGAAGTCGCCGGAGTCGGCCAGGAAGGAAGCTATCTCATGATCGCCGACCGATCTGGTGCAAGAGGCGAGCACCGAATCCTGGAGGGCGTTCATCATCCTGATCCTGGCCGTACCGTCTCTCCGCATGGCGAACCCGGGCGTGTCGAGGAATCCTCGCCGGAGCAGCTCGTGCCTCACCAGGAACATTCCCGAGTATGACTCTACGAAGTCCCTCTTGAGATCCTGACTGCCCTCGAACATCCTGAGTTCCTGCGGGGAGAACGAGTCCCAGTGCGCCGCGGCCTCCTCCACCGTAACCGTGTCGGAGCCTACGACGAAAAGCCAGCTCGAGCCCGCCGGAGTCCTGTCGCAGCCGGATGCCGCCGCCAGTGCCACGGCCGCCGCAAGGAACGGAACCGATGCTTTTCCAGCGGGTTTCATGCGGCCTCCTACAGGATCACCGAGGGCCGGTACTCTCCGAATACCTTCCGGAGAACCCCGCAGACCTCGCCGAGTGTGGCGTAGAGGCCGACGCAGTCGATAATCGACGGCATCAGGTTCGCATCCGTCGCCGCGGCTTCCGCGAGCGCTCCCAGGGAGGCCTGCACGGCCGCCTCGTCCCTCTGCCGCCGCATGCCGGCCAGCCTGGACTTCTGGGCGGCCTCGATGGCGGGGTCCACCCGGAGAAGCCCCGATGGAGGCGGCTCCTCCACCTTGTAGCTGTTCACTCCGACCACGACCCTATCGCCGGATTCGACCTGCTTCTGGTAGGCATAGGCCGCATCCTGGATCTGGCGCTGCGGATACCCGTCCTCTATGGCGCGGACCATGCCGCCCATGGCGTCGATGCGTTCAATGTACTCCGCCGCGGTCCGTTCGATCGTATCGGTGAGGTTCTCGACATACCAGCTCCCGGCGAGGGGATCGACCGTGTTGGTGACGCCGCTCTCGGATGCGACTACCTGCTGGGTCCGCAGGGCGATGCGGACGGACTGCTCGGACGGCAGCGCGAGGGCCTCGTCGCGGCTGTTGGTGTGGAGGCTCTGCGTTCCGCCCAGCACGGCGGCGAGAGTCTGTATCGTGACTCTGATGATGTTGTTGTCGGGCTGCTGTGCGGTGAGCGTCGACCCGCCCGTCTGCGTGTGGAATCGGAGCATCATGCTCTCGGGCTTCCGGGCCGAGAAGCGCTCCTTCATGATCCTTGCCCAGAGCCGCCGTGCGGCCCTGAACTTTGCGACCTCCTCGAGCAGATCGTTGTGGGCGTTGAAGAAGAAGCTGAGCCTCGGAGCGAAGTCATCCACGTCTAGTCCGGCCCTGATCGCGGCTTCGACGTAGGCGATGCCGTCGGCCAGTGTGAATCCGACCTCCTGCGGAGCCGTGCTGCCGGCCTCCCTGATGTGGTAGCCCGAGATGCTGATGGTGTTCCACCTGGGCACGGCCTCGCCGCAGTAGGCGAAGATGTCGGTGATCAGCCTCATGGACTGGGCGGGGGGGAAGATGTAGGTGCCCCTGGCCATGTACTCCTTCAATATGTCGTTCTGGATCGTTCCCCTGAGCCTGTCCGCGGACACGCCCTGCTTCCTGCCAACGCAGATGTACATGGCGAGGAGCACTGCGGCGGGGGCGTTGATGGTCATCGAGGTGGAGACCCTGTCGAGGGGGATTTCGTCGAAGAGCACCTCCATGTCGGCCAGGCTGTCGATCGCGACGCCGACCTTGCCCACCTCGCCCGCGCTCAGAGGGTCGTCGGAGTCGAGGCCTATCTGGGTGGGGAGGTCGAATGCGACCGAGAGACCCGTCTGCCCCTGGGACAGAAGGAACCGGTAGCGCTTGTTGGATTCCTCGGCGGTCCCGAACCCGGCGTACTGGCGCATCGTCCAGAACCGGCCGCGATACATCGTGGGCTGGACGCCCCGCGTGAACGGGTACTCTCCGGGGAAGCCGGTTTTCTCGTCGAAACCGGGGCAGTCGCCTCCGGGGCCGTAGACTCTCTCGACCGGAATGCCCGATCCCGTCTCGAACGCCTTCCTCTGCTCGGGGTACTTCGCGATGACCGGAGCGACGGTCTGCTCCTCCCAGCGCTTCTTCTCTTCTTCAAACCGGCACGACATGCTGGACTGCCTCCATCGTCAACTCATCTTCGGATTGTAGACCTTCGGCTGCTCCTGTCCCCGAAGGACGCGCAGGCCCCCGAGTGCGAGGGCTTCCATCTCCATCTCGCCGGGGTAGACCCGGACCGGGGCCAGGAATCCCACCCTCTTCCGCACCAGAGCGGTGAACTCCTCATCGAACGCGATCCCGCCGGTGAGCACGATCAGATCGATCCTGCCCTCCAGGACGGCCGAGAGAGAGGCGATCTCCTTCGAGACCTGGTAGGCCATGGCCTCGAACACGATCCCGGCCTCGGCGTCTCCCGACCTCATCCTGGCACGGACTTCGCGGACGTCGTTGGTGCCGAGGTAGGCCACCATTCCTCCGGCGCCCTTGTTCAGCTTTTTGATCTGGTCGTGGGTGTAGCGCCCGCTGAAGCACAGGTTGATGAGGTCGCCGGCCGGCAGACCGCCGGAGCGCTCGGGGGAGAATGGACCATCGCCGTTGAGGGCGTTGTTGACGTCGATGATCCTGCCGTCGACATGGGCGCCTGCAGAAATGCCGCCGCCGAGGTGGCTGACTATGAGCCTGGCTTTCTCGTAATCGATCCCGGAGTCGAGGCAGGCCTTTCGGGCCACCGCCTTCTGGTTGAGCGCGTGGAGGATGGAGCGGCGGGGAAGTTGCGGGAGACCGCTGAACCTGGCGATCGGCTGCATCTCGTCGACGACCACCGGGTCGACGATGTATGCGGGGCAGCCCGCCTCCCGGGAGAAGGATTCGGCGATCAGGGCTCCGAGATTGGACTGGTGCTCGCCCTGCACTCCCTTCCGCACGTGTTCGAGCATGAGGTCGTTTACCTCGTAGGTGCCCCCCTCGACCGGGTAGAGCACCCCTCCGCGCCCGACCACCGCGTCGAACGACGAAACGTCGTATCCGGCCTTCCGCAGCTCCGAGACGATCACGTCACGCCGGAACTCGTACTGGTCCACTATCTTCTCGAATGGATCGAGCTCCTCGACGGAGTGCGACAGCTTGATCGCACATATCTCTCGCTCGTTCTCGAAAACAGATATCTTCGTCGATGTGGAACCAGGGTTGATGGCGAGAATCCTGAAGGTGTCCTTCATGTTTCCCCCTTGAGCACAAGACCTGAGGATTCTACGATCAGTCCGGCCATAATGCAAGAACGGGAGATCGTGAAGAAGAGCAATCTCGCGTTCCTGGCCGAAATAGAGCAGCTCCGCAGGCGGCTGGCCAGGCTGGACGACGGATTCTCAATCGCCAGGGAGGATGCCCTCTCCGACGGTTCGAGAGTGTGCCTCGAGCGTTTCAGGGAGCTGAGCAGGACGAGATTCCAGCCGGAATGCCGGACTGTGCGGACCGAACTCGACAAGATCGATTCCTGTCTGATCCCCGGCGAGGAATGGCACGAGGAAGCCCGTGCCGCCGTGAGGAACCTCCGGAAGAAGCTGGGGGAGAGCCTCGCGAGATTTATCGGGACGCCGAACCGGCTGATGAGGAATGCCGAGCTGATAAGCCGCATAGCTCCGCAGCGGAGGGATTCAGCCCCGCATCCCGGGCTGCGCCTCCCTGCCGTAGAGCCCGAACGAACCGATCCCGATCTGAGGGAGACCGATCCGCCGATACCCTGCCCTGTCTGCGGTTCCACTCTCATGACGGACAAGGAGTTCACGCTGCTCTTCTGCCCGTCCTGCGGGATCGGCGAATCGCTGGAACCCGATCTCCCGGAAAACGCTTCCGGCGAAGACACGGGCCCGGAGGACCGCTGAGGGGAACCTCCGCCTAACGCGACGCCGGGGGTGTGGAAGCGCCGTTTGTGAGAAGCTCCGACGCCAGTTTTCTGTAGATTCTGAACCGCATTCCGCCGAGATGCCTGCCCCCGTACCATCTCGCGACCAGGACCAGGCAGCCCTCCGCCTCCACGGCCTGCATCGCTGCGAGGATGCAGGCGGCGGCTCCGCTCTCGCCCCCGTCCTCCCTGAGTTCGATCAACCTTCCGTCCGGGGCGCGGAAGCGGGCGGCCCAGCTCAACTGGGAGGCCTTCCCGAGCCGGTAGGCCCTGACAAGCCCGTCCAGCGTGGCATCCACGCAGTCGGCCGATCCGCAGGGGCCGCCGCAGGCGAGGAACCGGCTCCGGTTCTCCTCGATCTTCTCCCCGGCGCTCATCGACTGGAGCGTGACCATGTGCGGAGGCCTATGGCGTGAGCCGCTTGGCGTCCCTCGGGAACATCGTGGTGAGTCGGATGTTGTCGACGTCCAGCAGTCTGGCGGTCAGCCGTTCGAGGCCTATCGCAAGGCCTCCGTGCGGCGGCAGCCCGGTCCTGTGGGCTGCGAGGTAGCTTTCGAAGGCTGCCGGATCGAGGCCGAAGGATTGCATCTTGGCGACCTGCATGTCGTAGTCGTGGATTCTCTGTCCGCCGGTCGTGATTTCGAGGCCGCGGAACAGCAGGTCGAAGCTGAGCGTGAACCCCGGGGTGAGCGGATCGTCCATCGTGTAGAAGGGGCGTTTCGATGTGGGGTAGTGGGTCACGAAGACGAATTCGCTGCCCCACTCCCTGCTGGAGTGCTCGCAGACCAGCTTCTCCTCCTCGGGCCCCAGGTCGGGTTCTCCGGAGTAGTCCCTGCCCGAGGCGGCGCCGGCTATCTCGTGAGCTTCGGCGAGCGTCACGCAGGGGAAGGAGTCGGGGACGGAAGGCAGCGTCGCGCCGAGGAGTTCGAGCTCGTAGGCGCACTCCCTGCCGGCCGTCTCGATCATGCTTCTCAACAGGCCGGCCTCCATGAGCATGACGTCCCGGAAGCTCGAGATGTAGCCCATCTCGAAGTCGAGCGAGGTGTATTCGTTGACGTGCCGGGAGGTCTGGTGGGGTTCGGCCCGGAATACCGGCCCCGTCTCGAAGACCCTCTCGTAGAAGGCGACGGCCATCTGCTTGTAGAACTGCGGAGACTGCGCGAGGAAGGCGGTTCTGTCGAAGTACTGGACGCGGAAGATGTTTGCACCCCCCTCCGCTCCCGCGAAGCAGATCTTCGGGGAGCGGATGGAGGTGAAGCCCCTGGAGGAGAGGTACCGCCTGAAGTCCGCCTCCAGCGCCGAGGCGATCCGGAGGCGGGCCCTCTCGACTGGGTGCCGGAGGCTGACCGGCCGGAGATCCAGGTTCGTGTCGATGTGCAGGTCGAGTATCTTCTTCGTCAGGTCCACCGGCGGCGGGGAGGCCGGCTCGGAGAGGATTCTGACCGATTCGACGTGAATCTCCGTGTCCCTCGGCATGATGGAGGGATCCTTCATCGAGGCGCGGTGGATCGTTCCCGCCATCTCGACGCAGCTCTCCTCCTGGAGACGCTGCATCGCGCCGCCATCCGTATCCGCCTGCAGAACGCACTGGACGAGGCCGTCGTGTCTTCTGAGGACGACGAACGCCCCCCAGGACAGCCTCCTGATCCTCTGGACCGCCCCGTGGACGGTCACCCTCGATCCTTCGGGGGCTGCGGACAGCTCCGCAGCCCCGGCCGGGGTCGGTAGATCCTGTGAACCGAGTCTCTCCATGCCGAGTCTCCCCCGCGGCGATGCCGCGTTCTTCGAGGACGGTCCGACCCCGGATCCGGTCGCGGCCGGCTAGAGGGATCTGCCGATGATGTCCAGCGCCTTCTCCAGCTCGGAGGCGCTGATGTTCAACGGCGGCCTGAACCTGATGCTGTTGGAGCCGCAGGGAAGGATTATCGCGCCGTTGTCGTAGATGGTGGAGATCACCTTGTCCCTCGTGTCGCCGTCGGGGAGGTCGATGGCGCACATCAGGCCCCTGCCCCGGATGTTCGTGATCTGGGGGAACCTGGAGCCCAGATCCAAAAGGCCCTTCATGAGCTGTTCACCGCGGTCGCGCACGTTCTGGAGGGTGTTCTCCTCCTTCATTATCTCGAGGTAGCGCGTGCACCTGACCATGTCGGTGAGATTACCGCCCCATGTCGAGTTGAGACGGCTGGACTCGTGGAAGACGTTGTTCTCTACTTCGTCGATCCTGCGGCTGCACGCTATCCCGCAGGTCTGGCTCTTCTTTCCGAACGCGAAAATGTCGGGCTCGATCCCGATGCTCTGCCAGGCCCACCATTCGCCGGTGAGGCCCATGCCCGACTGGACCTCGTCGAAGATCAGCATGAATTCGTGCTCATTCGCACGCTTGCGGAGCTCGGCGAGGAACTCGGGCCTGAAGTGCCTGTCTCCGCCCTCGGCCTGGATAGGCTCGACGAGCAGGCAGGCGATGTCGTGGCCGTACGAGGAGATGGCCGCGTCGATCTGGGCAAGGGCGGCCTTCTCGGAAGCCACGGTCTGCTCCAGGTGCTTCTCGAGGGGGAACGTGACGGCGGGGCTGTCGATCCTGGGCCAGTCGAATCTCGGGAAATACTTGTACTTGCGCGGATCGGCGGTGTTGGTGAGCGAAAGCGTGTATCCCGTGCGTCCGTGGAAGGCGTGCTTGAAATGGATGACCCTGCTCCCGATCTCGCCTCTGCCGGCGGCCAGGTTCTTGCGGACCTTCCAGTCGAAGGCGGCCTTCAGCGCGTTCTCGACGCCGAGCGCTCCGCCGTCTACGAAGAACAGATAGGGATGGCTCCTGGGGATGACCGTTTCGGCGAAGGTGTCGACGAACACGGCCATTTCCTCGGTGTAGAAGTCGGAGTTGGACGGCTTGTTCACCGCCACTTCGGCCAGGAACTTCATGAATTCCGGCTCCATGAGCCTGGGGTGGTTCATCCCGAGGGGGAGTGACCCGAAGAAGCTGAAGAGATCGAGGAAATCGCGGTTGCTCTGGGAGTCGTGGACCCAGCTCCCGTGGCTCTTTCTCAGGTCGAGGACGAGTTCGAAGCCGTCGGCCAGCATGTGTTTCGCGATGGTCGGCCTGACCATCTGGGGCGGGATGCGCCTCATGGTGCACCTTCCTTAGGGATATTCGCACAGCCCCAGGACCGAGACCCGTTTCCATCAACCGGGGATGTGCCTGAGACAAGATCGGGCGATTGACCAGCATGAATCTCTCGGAGGCCCCGACCCTTGTCAACTCCGGATTGCGTCACGAACGTATGCATTTCTATATTTTACGTCCTATCGGGCGCATCGAGGTCGCTTTCGCGGAAGCATCATCCACACCCACCAGGGGGACGAAATGGACATGGTCAAGTCGCTTGCCGAACTCAAGAGTCTCGCAAGGAAACTCCCGTCCAGGCGTGTCGCCGTAGTGCGCGCCGACGAGGTGGAGACGCTCACCGCACTGGGTGAGGCCGTCAGATCCGACATGGTCGAGGCCGTGCTCATCGGACCCTCCCGCGAGATCCGGGCCTGCGCCGAGCAGGCCGGTTTCGATCTGAACGGGATCGAGATCATCGAGTGCCCGGACGACCCGTCCTCCGCCCTCAAGGGTGTCGAGATCATCCGGGAGGGCCGGGCGGACGTGCTCATGAAGGGGCTCGTGGCCACCAGCAAGTTTCTCCACGCCATAGTGGACAGGGAGCACGGGATCAGGGGCGAAGGCCTCCTCAGTCACGTAGGCGTTTTCGAGGTTCCCACCTATCACAAGCTCCTCACAGTAACGGACGCCGCCATGGTGATAGCTCCGAGCGTCGACGACAAGGTCGTCCTTCTCCGCAACGCCGTCACCGTAGCGAACGCCCTGGGCATAGCGAAGCCCAAGTGCACGATGGTCTGCGCCAAGGAGGAGCCGTACGACAGAATGCCCCGCACGCTCGAGGCGGCCAGCCTCAAGGAGATGGCCGGACAGGGGCTTCTCGGCGACATCGTCTTCGACGCCCCGCTCTCCCTCGATCTCTCCATCTCTATGGAGTCGGTAAGGATCAAGAAGTCCCGGAGCCCGGTGGCCGGAGACGCCGACATCCTGCTGATGCCCGACATCGAGTCGGGGAACATCCTCTACAAGTCCCTCATCTTCCTCGCCAACGCCGAACTCGGCGCCGTGGTGATGGGTGCGAAGTGCCCGGTCGTCCTCACCTCCAGAGCGGATTCGGCCGAGTCGAAGCTTTGCTCCATAGTTCTCTCGGGAGTCGTCGCGTCGTACGCCGGGAAGACGGGGGCATGAGGATAGCTGCTGCGTCGGACCACGCGGGCGCCGTTCTGAGGGCCGGTCTCGTCGCCGGACTTCGCGAGGCCGGGCACGACGTGCTGGACTTCGGGCCCGAACCGGGTTCGGGCTCCGTGGACTATCCCGACTATGCCGGCCCGGTGGCCGACGCGGTGCTCGGAGGAAGGGCCGACTTCGGCCTCCTCATCTGCAACACGGGGCTCGGGATGAGCATGGCGGCCAACCGGAGGCGCGGCATAAGGGCGGCCCTCTGCCTCTTCCCGCTCATGGCCGACTACGCCAGGAGGCACAACGACGCCAACGTGCTGGTGCTGGGAGCCGGCCTGACCGGCGGGTTCCTCGCGCGGGAAATCCTCCAGGCCTTTCTCTCGGGTGGTTTCGAGGGCGGGCGGCATGCGCGGAGGATCGGCAAGCTGGACGATCCGGGCCGCGCCGGTTCGGAGTAGCGGGATGATCGACCTCATCTGCGGCGCCAGACCGAATTTCATGAAGATCGATCCCGTCGTGAGGGCCGTGCGGGACCCCTCCCGGATCAGGCTTGTCCACACCGGGCAGCACTACGACCACGCCATGTCCCAGTCCTTCTTCGACGAGCTGGGCCTGCCGAGGCCGGACGTGAACCTGGGCGTGGGTTCGGCCTCCATCACGGTCCAGACCGCGACGGTGATGCAGAGGTACGAGGAGTCTCTCCCGGAACCGCTTCCCGAGATGACCGTGGTCGTGGGGGACGTCAATTCGACCCTCGCCTGCGCTCTCGTCGCGGTACGGCACGGGATTCCGGTCTGCCACGTGGAGTCCGGCCTCCGAAGCGGCGACAGGACGATGCCGGAGGAGATAAACCGGATCCTCACGGACCAGATCTCAGATCTGATGCTGATAACCAGCCCCGAGGCGAGGGAAAACCTGATGACCGAGGGCCGCCCCGCACAGGGGATCGTGATGACAGGCAATCCCATGATAGACACTCTCATGAGGCTTCTGCCCGTCGCGCGGGAGAAACATCCCGCACCTCCGGGCGGACCGTTCGGCCTCGTCACCCTGCACAGGCCCTCGAACGTCGACGAGCCTGGAAGGCTTGCGTCCATACTCTCGTCGCTCGCCGGACTCTCCCATCTCCGTTTCTTCTTCCCGGTGCATCCCCGCACCGGCGGAAACCTGGAGCAATGGGGTCTGGAAGTGCCCGCGAACGTGCTCCTGGGTCCGCCGATGAGCTACCTTGCGTTCACTTCCCTCGAAAGTTTCGCGGAGGTCGTGATCACCGATTCGGGCGGAGTCCAGGAGGAGACTACCGTGCTCGGAGTGCCGTGCGTTACGGTGCGGCCGAACACCGAGAGGCCCATCACGGTCGAGCTGGGTACCAACGTGCTCTGTCCCGACCCGGCCGGCATCCCGGATGCGGTCGCCCGGCAGATCGGCAGGCGCCCCGGATCACCTCCCGACATCCCGTTCTGGGACGGCCGCGCGGGAGGAAGGATCGCCTCCGCGCTCGAATCGTTCATGACAGGAGGTTCCCGATGACCCGCAAGGTCCTCAGGCTGTTCTCCGCAGCCGTTCTCCTCCTCTGCTCCTGCGGTTCTCCGCCCGTGATCGGGGGAGGCGCCGCCGGGGTCCAGAGGTTCGCAGTCACGCTGCAGGGGGAGAGCATAGGCTACTTCCAGATCGATCTGACCGAGAACGGCGTCGATTCACTCATCCTCCGCGAGGAGACCGTGTGGGACCTCTGCCTCATGGGTACGACCCGTCACGTTGTGATGACGCTCGAAGCGAGAACGGACACCACTCTCAACCTCTCGAGCCTCGACTTCAGCCTGAACGACGGTTCCGCGGTGCTTAGCGCCCGGACGGTCAGGAACGGGAACACTCTCGTGACGACGATGAGCTCGGCCGGCCGCGAGACGGAGATGACCGCCGAGTTCGAGGGGGACTACCTTCCCGCGGTAACCGACCTGGCCGTAGCCAGAATGGTCTGGAGCGAAGGCGACACCGTCAGCTTCCCGTCGTTCGATCCCGCTTCGGGCACCGTCAGCCCCGCCGGGATCGAGTGCGTCGCGATCGAGGATGCCGTCCTCCTCGGCGACACCGTGTCCGCAACCGTCTTGGATATCAGCTACATGGGCACCGTGACCCGCGTCTGGGTCCACGACGGGCAGATCATCCGAGAACTGGACGAGGGTCTCGGCATGGAGCTCTCGAGGGTGCCGCCCGGACAGGGAGGCGATGTCTCCAGTTCCCGCGACCTCTACGACATCTTCGCCGTATCCTCCACCTCGATAGCCGCCCCCCGGACGACCGGCACGCGCAGCTACAATCTCGAGGGGGACATCGACTGGTCGCAGTTCACGCTCGCCTACCCGCCGGTGCAGGATGCGGAGGGATGCACCGTAACCGTCCACACCGCCGTGCCGGACACGATCCTTCCCTTCCCAGCCGTCGTTCCGGCGGAGTACGAACAGTGGCTCGCGGCGGAACCTATGATACAGGTGAACGATTCCTCCATAGCCAGGGTGGCGGACAGCCTCACGGCCGGCTGCACGGACTCCTGGCAGGCCGCCCGGGCCATCTGCGGATTCGTGGATGCGTACGTGTACAACTCGCCTACCGTCTCGCTCCCTTCCTCCGTAGAAGTACTCGAGAGCGGCAGGGGGGACTGCAACGAGCACACGGTGCTCTTCGTCGCGCTGGCCAGGGCGGCCGGGCTTCCCGCCAGGACCTGCGCCGGCATCGTGTACCTCGACGGATCGTTCGGCTACCACGCCTGGCCGCTTGTCTGGGTCGGCTCCTGGGTGCCCATGGATCCCACGTTCGGTCAGCCGGTCGCCGATGCGACCCACATCATCCTGGCCGAGGGCAGCCTCGAATCGCAGTACGTGATCACGGCCGTAATGGGCAGGCTCAGCGTATCCGAAGCCGCCGTCCCGGAAATCTGATTTGAAGGGATACACGCCTCCCGTCTCCTCCGAACCGGCCGTCGATTCGGCCATGCGGGAGGCGCTTGCCCTGTCCCTGAACGGGCGTGGCGGCGCCTTCCCCAATCCGATGGTGGGCGCGGTGGTTCTCGGGAATGGGGACGGTGGATCGCTCGTCGTGGGCCGCGGCTGGCACGGGTGCTGCGGAGGCCCTCACGCCGAAGCGGTGGCGCTCGACGAAGCCGGGGAACTGGCCCGCGGGGCGACCCTGGTCGTGACCCTGGAGCCCTGCGGTCATACCGGCAGAACCGATCCCTGCGTCGAAAGGATCATCTCGTCGGGGATATCGAGGGTGGTCGCCGCCATGGCCGATCCCGACCCCAGGATGGACGGGCGCGGGTTCGAGGCTCTGAGGGCCGGCGGCGTCGAGGTCGAGGTCGGCCTCATGGCGGAGGAGGCGGCTCGCCTCAACAGGGTCTATCTCCACTACAAGAGGACCGGCAGGAGTTTCCTCCATCTGAAGCTGGCCGCCACGCTCGACGGAAGGATCGCCGCCCGCGACGGTTCGTCGCGCTGGATCACGTCGGGTCCCGCGCGAGCCAGGGCGGGATCTATGAGGGCCGAGGCCGGGGCCGTGCTGGTGGGGGCTGGAACCGTGCTGACGGACGACCCCTCGCTCCTCCCGCCCGAACCGCAGAGCCCTGCATACTGCCGGCTCGTCGCGGCCGGCCGGAGGCCGCTGCCCGCCGGAGCGAAGGTTTTCGACCGCAGAGCGAGAACCGTGGTGGCCCATCCCGGAGAATCGAGGCCATACTGGGTGCCGGAGGGTGTGGATACGCTCCCCCTGCCCGAAGGTCCCCCGGGTCTGGACTTGCACGCGCTTCTGGAAGGATGTGCCTCTCTGGGCGTCGGGGAGGTATTGTGCGAAGGCGGGGCTGCGCTGGCCACGTCGCTGGTTTCCGAGGGTCTGGTGGACCGGCTCAGCTTCTTCACGGCCCCGGCGCTCCTCGGTGGGGAGGGGTTGCCGGTCTTCGGGCCCCTGGGGATCGGGAGCATCTCCGAAGCGCTGGAGATCGAGGATGCCCGCATCGAGATTCTCGGCTGCGACGTTCTCGTGGAGGGCGGGATTGTTCACCGGCCTGGTTGAAAGGACTGCGGTCGTGGTCTCGACCGGTGTCGTGCTGCGCCTTAGAGCGCCCGGCATGACGGTCGAGCGCGGCTGGAGCGTTTGCGTGGACGGCTCCTGCCTCAGCGTGAAGGAATCCGCGGGAGAAGACCTCCTGTTCGACCTCTCGCCCGAAACTCTGTCGCGCACCACCGCAGGGTTCTACCGCCCCGGCGGCATCGTGAACATCGAACTGCCCCTGCGGGCCTCGGACATGCTCCACGGCCACTTCGTCACGGGACACGTCGACTGCACCGGCCTGGTGGAGGCCTTCGAGCGCCGGGGGGCCGGAGCGGAGGCGACGGTCTCGTTCCCGGACGGCTTCGAGGGGCTCGTGGTCGGCAAGGGCTCGATAGCCGTCGACGGCATCAGCCTCACGGCGGCCTCCGTGAAGGGCCGGAAGTTCGTGACTGCGCTGATACCGCTCACGCTCGAATCGACCGGAGCTTCGTCCTGGCGGCCGGGTAGACGGGTGAATCTGGAGTTCGACATCGTCGGGAAGTACGTTCTGGCCGGCCTCGCCGGGCTCCGGCCGGGACATGCGGGTCGGCCCGGTGCCACAGGAACGGCTGAGCGCGATGCGCTCCTCAGGGAGTACCTTGAACGGCATGGCTGATGTTGAAGAAGCGCTGGCGGCGATCGGCCGAGGCGAGATGATAATCGTCGTCGACGACGAGAACCGCGAGAACGAGGGCGACATCGTGGTGGCAGCCGAGAGATGCACCGCCCGGGAAGTGAACTTCATGGCGAGGGAGGCCAGGGGTCTCATCTGTCTCGCCATGACGAAGGAGAGCCTGGACAGGCTGGAGATAGGCGCCATGGTCTCCAGGAACACCGCCCTGCACAACACGGCGTTCATGGTCAGCATAGACGCGGTGAAGGGCGTTTCGACCGGGATCTCGGCCGCGGACAGGGCCAGGACGATCGAGGTCGCCATTTCGGATGAATCCCTGCCCGAGGATCTGGCCAGGCCGGGGCACGTCTTCCCGCTATGCGCCCGCGAGGGCGGCGTACTCAGGAGGACCGGGCACACCGAGGCTGCTGTGGACTTCGCGCGCCTCGCCGGGTTCAGGCCCGCCGGCGTGCTTTGCGAGGTGATGAACGACGACGGCACGATGGCGAGGCTCCCCGAACTCAGGGAGTTCGCCGCGAAGCACGGTCTGCTGCTCACCACGGTCGAGGATCTGGTCAAATACCGGCGCAGAACCGAGAAGCTGGTCAGGAAGGTCGCGGAATCCGACCTCCCCACGGAGTTCGGCAGCTTCCGTCTCTCCATCTACGAAAGCGCCGTCGACCACGAGCTGCACGTGGCGCTCGTGAAGGGGGACGTGGCCGGACAGGGCGGGGTTCTCGTCAGGGTCCACTCGCAGTGCCTCACCGGGGACGTGTTCGGTTCGAGGCGGTGCGACTGCGGCTCACAGCTCCACCTGGCGATGAGGCGCATCGAGGAGGAGGGCCGCGGGGTCCTGCTCTACATGTCCCAGGAGGGCAGGGGCATCGGCATCGTCAACAAGATACACGCCTACAACCTGCAGGATCACGGCCTGGACACGGTGGAGGCCAACGAGCGTCTCGGCTTCCCCGCGGACCTGAGGGATTACGGCATAGGAGCCCAGATCCTGGCCGATCTCGGCCTGTCCACCATCAGGCTGCTCACGAACAATCCGAGGAAGATCGTGGGATTGAGCGGATACGGCCTCGAGGTGATCGAGCGGGTCAGGCTGGAGATCGATCCCGTAACCGAGAACGAGAAGTACCTGAGGACGAAGAAGGAGAAGCTCGGACACATGCTGGAAGGGGTGGGCGATGGCCTGGATGCATGAAGGCAGTCTCGAGGGCGAAGGTCTCAGAATCGCCATCGTCGTCAGCCGTTTCAACGGCTTCATCACGGAGAGGCTGGTCGAGGGGGCTCTCGACTGCCTGGAACGCCATGGCGTGAACACGGACGACATCGACATCTTCAAGACTCCGGGCGCGTGGGAGATACCCGCCGTGGCCTCGCGCGTGCTGCTGGCGGGGGGATTCGACGCCGTCATCTGTCTCGGAGCGGTAATCCGGGGCGATACCCCTCATTTCGAGTACGTCGCAGCCGAAAGCGCGAAGGGCATCGCCGCCCTGGCCGCCGAAGCCGACGTGCCGGTCGTCTATGGCATCATCACGGCCGACAGCGTGGAGCAGGCCGTCGACAGGGCCGGGGCTAAGTCCGGGAACCGCGGATTCGATGCGGCCATGTCCGCGCTGGAGATGGCCGGGCTGTACCGCTTCCTGAGCGGGGACGGAGAGGACGACGGCCAGGATTCCGAGGCGGATGCAGCCACGCGGGAAAGCTAGGCTTGGGAGTCAGGAACAGGGCCAGGAAGTTTCTTCTGCAGGCCAGATACGCCTCTGACGCCGGCGGCGACCCTCTGTCGGAGAGCCTCGACAAGCTTGGCCTCTCCGCTCGTTTCGCCGAGCCCGAGAGGTTATGGATCAGGGATCTGGCCGAAGCCATAGAACGGAACCGGCCGGAGATAGACGCGAAGCTCTCGGGAGCCCTCAGGAACTGGAGCCTGGAGAGGCTCCACCTCCTGGCGCGCCTGATACTCGAGCAGGGGCTCGCGGAGGTTCTCTACGCCGGCATTCCGGCACCGGTCGCAATAGACGAGGCCATCGAGCTTTCACGGGAGTTCATTGACGACGAGGCTGCCTCGTTCGTGAACGGTGTGCTGGACAAGGCCTGCAGGACCTGAGAAGGCGACGCCCTGCTCGTCAGGGTCGTTTCGGAAGTTCATTCCAGCCTCCCCGCTCTGGAGGAGGTTCTCGCCCATCCGGAGGGTTCGTCGGCGGACTGCACGGTCTGCCTCGGCGGCGCAGCCGGCTGCGGCGGCGATCCGTCGGGCTTCATCCGGATTGTGCGTTAAGCCCGCCCGGTTTCCTGTGGATGCGTCTCTACCGCTGAGAGCCCGGCCTGGCGGTCTCCCTCATCGCCTCGATAACCTCGTCCGCAGTCCTGTCCCAAGTGAAGTTGCGCGCCCAGGCCAGGCCGGCCTTCGACAGCCTCTCCCGTAGCGGATCGTCCTGCAGTATCGCCTGGAGGGCGTCCGCGAGTGCTGCCGGATCGCCGTGGGGAACCAGCACGCCGGTCTCCCCGTTACGGACCGAGTCCCTCAGGCCGTCGCTGTCGCTCGCCACGACGGGAGTTCCGCAGGCGTTGGCCTCGATGACCGTGAGCCCCCAGCCCTCCTTCTCGGAGGGGAGGGCGGCCACCCGGGCCGTCCTCAGTTCATGGAGCTTGCGGTCGAGGGGAACGAAACCCGTGAAGACGACGCCGTCCCGCAAGCCGAGTTCATCGGTCATGCGCTCCAGCTCCTTCCTGTAATCGCCTTCTCCGACGATCCGCAGGGTGGCGGGCACCCCCCGGCCGTGCAGAAGCACCAGGGCCTGGAGCAGCGTCTGAACGCCCTTGTAGCGCTTGATCCGGCCCAGGTAGAGAATCGTCCCGGGTTCGACGCAGGGCGTTGCGCCGGGGGTGTAGATATCCAGGTCGATCCCGCACGGGCTGACCAGTATGCTCTCACGGCGGATGCCCCTCCTGACCAGATCGTCCCGGGTGCTGTCGGATATCGCGACGAACCTGCAGCCGCCGTAGACCCGCGGGATGAACCTCTCCAGGAAATCGACGTAGAGGGCGAGGGGAAGCGCGACCTCCCTGTAGGCGGTCGTTCCGAACAGGTGAGGGACGAGAACGAGGACGGGGGCGGGGGCCCATGCCGGCGAGAAGAAAGGCAGCTTGCACAGATCCTCGACGACCAGGTCGAAGTCGTCGAGGTCGAGGTTCCTTCTGCACCATGCGGCAAGCCCGAGGTTGAAGGTGGACCTGCCTCCGCGCCGAATGATCCTGACACCGTCGATGATCTCCTCGCGGGGCAGCCCTCTGCAGGCCTGCGAGACCTGTACGATCTCGATCCCGCAGGCGGCCGCGCGCCTGAGTATCTCGTGGAGATGGACCTCGGCGCCTCCGGCTTCCGGATTCCGCGGGTCCCTCCAGTTTAGCACGAGAACCTTCACCGCACCGCTCCTTGGTTTTTGAATCCGGCCTCCCCGCCGCCGTGGGCTGCGGACGGAGCTTCCGCCTTTCCGGCGAAGACTCCGACGACGTATCCGAGCGAGGGGCCGAGCGGCGATCCTTCGACAGCCCCGCGGATCCTCGCCCTCAACCGGTGAACCGGCGGGATCAGGACCGGATGGAGAGGCAGCCTGACTCCGACTCTGAAAAGCGCCTCCCGGAGTATCCTGTAGGCGAGAGAAGGGCTCATGAACCGGCCGTAGGCTCTTCGCGGCTCGAGACCGTTGGCGGCGAGGAGAGCTTCGAGCGATCTCCGGGTGTACTGCGTCTCCCATCCCGCGAACCATGCGCCCAGCACGATGAGCAGCTTCTTGAGGATCGTGTAGGGGTGGACCGTCTGGGGAACGTCGACCAGCACGAGGCCGTCGTCCGCGAGGACACGGACGTTCTCGCGCAGGAGGCCTCCGGGTTCCCGGAAGTGTTCGAGCACCCCCTGGTGGAAGACGAGATCGAAGCAGCCGTCCCGGAAGGGGAGCCGGAAGGCGTCGCCGCAGACTAGAACGGCCCCGGTGCCGGAGCATTCGGCCCTGGCTATGGCGAGGGCGGCGGGGGAGTAGTCGAGCGCTACGGCAAAAGCCCCCGCCCGGGCGAGCGATGCCGTGTCGCGGGCCGTCGCTGCGCCCACTTCGAGGCAGGTTCTGCCCCCTACGTCCATGGTCCTGGCCACCTCGCCGGTTATGCGTCCCGCGTTGTCGTAGATCTCGCGGGTCTTCCTCCCGCGGGTCCAGAACCGGTCCCAGTGCCCCCTGTCGGAAGTCCTCATAGTCCTCCAAGTCCGGGCGTTTCTGAAATATCGGCCCTAAGCTACATTTCCGCCCGGGTGAGAGCCAGGCCCTGTCATGCGCCTGTCACCCGTCCGTTCCAGACTTGTCCGCCGGGAGCATCCGCTGCCGAAGGCCGCCACGGGGAAACTGCGGGACGATGATCCGCCTGCGCCGCACCGAGGTTCCCGTCCTGAAGAACCGAGCCTCGATCGGCGGGTTCAAGGCATGACCCTCCATTTCGGGGGGATCCGATTATAGGCAATTCACTGGCCTGCATCCTGTAACAGACATAACTCAACAATCTCGATCCAGGGTTGGCCCTGCTATGCAAACATTTGTATGTATGACGGCATGGGCGCGCTGATCCTGGCAAGAAGCTGCTACTCTTTCGGATACGGCGTAGAAACGCCGGCGCGGCTGGTTTCCTCGGTGCCGTCGGGGGCTGCCGGTGTCATCCTGGCGGATTCGAACGGTCTTCACGGCCAGGCCGAGTTCGGAGCCGCCGCGGCGTCCGCCGGGATCAGAGCGGGTGCCGGCGCAAGGCTGCGCATCGGTTCGACGAATGTCGTGCTCATGTCGCTGTCCGGAGGGTGGTCCTCCCTGTCGAAGGCGGTGTCCGGAGCCGCCACGGGGGCGTCCGTGGACGACCCGCCCGATGGCTGCGGAGGCGGGCTGGCCGTTCTCGTATTCAGGGCGGAGGGCTCGGCGGCCGTTCGTGGCTCGGGATTCACCGGACCCGTTCTGGGCGCCGTCCTCCCACCCGGGTTCGGCGTGCCGCCCGAGGAAGCCGAGCGAGCCTTCATGGCTGCCGGGATCACTCCCGCCGCATGCTGGCCCGTGGTCTTCACCGGAATCGAGTCCGTCCGCGTCCATCGCCTCGTCCGCGCCTCCTCCCTGGGCGGCGTCGAGGCTTCCCTGCCCGGGCGGGCGTTCGCGTCACCGCGCGCGATGATGCCGGATCGGGCCGGACTCGACAGAGCCTTCGCCGGCTGCCGTCCATCCCTGGCCGGGGCATCGGAAATCGCGTCCCGCCTGGACGTCTTCCGCCCTGCCGGCCGACTGCTCATGTCCGAGTGCGACGGAGAGAGCGCCGAGGCTCTGCGCGCAGTCGCCCGAGAGGAGTACCGCCGGAGGTACGGGCGGGGAGCGGCGGCGGCGCGGCGCCTGGAAATGGAGCTCTCGTCCATAGCGGAGGCCGGGCTGGCAGGGTACTTCCTCGCCTTCGGGGAGGTAGCCCGGTTCTGCGCTGCCGAGGGGATAGCAGCCACGGCGAGGGGATCGGCCGCAGGGAGCATGATCAGCTATCTCCTCGGCATCTCCGGCGTGTGTCCGATACGCTGCGGCCTGTCGTTCAGCCGCTTCTTCAACACGAAGAGGCCCGATCCTCCCGACATAGACCTGGACATAGACAGCCTCGAGAGGGACAGGGTGGTCTCGTTCGTTCTCGACAGATGGGGGGACAGGGCCGCATGCGTGGGCGAGATCGTCCGTCACAGACGCAACTCCGCATTCAGATGCGCCGCTGCGGCCGCCGGACTGGGTCCGTCCGACACGGACGCCATGTGCGTGCTGCTCGAAGATCCGGAAGCCCCCCTCTGGAAGCGGGAGCCGGGGAGGACTCTCCTGCGTGACGCCGCCCTGCTGGAAGGTCTCCCGTCGCACCTCGCCCCGCACCCGTGCGGCATGGTGCTGGCGCCGTGCCGTCTCTGCGAGGTGGCGCCCGTGTCTCCGGGCGCCGCAGGCCGGGTGTTGACACAATTCGACATGACGGGAGTCGAGCAGGCGGGCCTCCTGAAGATGGACCTGCTGGGGCTGCGCGCCCTGTCGGCGATCTCCCTCGCGAGCCGCTGGCTCGGGAGCGCCCGCTCCGCCGGTCTTCCGCTGCGGCCGCCGGCCGCAGGGCGTCGAGAGGATTTTTCGGCCGCGCTGGCGCTCATGGCGGGCGGCAGGACGATAGGCGTCGCACATGTCGAATCCCCGGCCCTGCGGGGGCTCCTGTCCGAAATGAAGGTCTCGAGCCTCGACGACGTCGCGTGCGCACTGGCCCTGGTCAGACCGGGAGCCTCCGGGAACGGCTCGCGCGAACGCTTCTTCGCCGCCAGGAACGGGGGTTCCGGAGGCTCCTGGGAGTTCGACGAACTGCGGGACATCCTCGCCGGGAGCCACGGGGAGATGCTCTACGAGGAGGACGTGTCCGAATGCGCCGCAAGGTTGCTCGGCACGGACGACGACGAGGGCGATCTCGTCAGACGGCGGCTTAAGAAGGGCAGGCTGACCCCGGAGGACATCGAGGCATACGGCGTGGAACGCGGGAGGGCCCTGCGCATCCATGCCTTCCTGTCACGGTTCGCAGGGTACGGCTTCTGCCGCGCGCACGCCTATTCGTACGCATACGTGGCATGCATCTCGGCCTCGATCAAGGCGGCGTCCCCGGCCGAGTTCATCGCGTCGGTTCTGGCCGGCGGCGGAGGCTTCTACGATCAGCGCACCTATGTCGAGGAGGCCAGGAGACTGGGCCTTTCCATCGTCCCGCCCGGGGTCAACTCCGGCGACTGGGGCGCCCGACCCGCTCCGGGAGGCGTGATGCTCGGGTTCTCGAGCCTCCGCGGGATGGGGCGCGCCGAATTCGATACGCTTTTGCGCGGAAGGCCCTACCGGTCGCCATCCGAGGTCGTCGCCGCCGGTGTCGGAAGGCAGGTGGTGAAGTCCATGGCGATGGCGGGATGCTTCGACGAGCTGGGGCTGACGCGCCCCGCCGCGCTGTGGGGCATGAATCTGTCCGCCCGGGGCTTCTTCACCCGTGCCGAGGAGGGCCTTCCGGAAATTCCCGACTACGGCCCCGAGGAGCGTCTTGCCCTGGAGCAGAGGTATCTGGGCGTCCCGGTTTCGGCCAGCCCTCTGTCGCTCGTGGATCGACCGGGCGGGACCGTTCCGCTCGACGGGAGGCCCGGGGAACGCTCATTCAGGGCCTGGGGACGGGTCGCCTGCCGGAGGAGCCTCCCGGCCGGGTCCGGATTCCTGATGCTCGAGGATGATCGCGGTTACGCCGATGTCTTCCTCCCGGCTCCGCTCTACCGTCGTGCGAGGCTTATCGCCCGCAGGGAAGGATCGACGCTCATAATGAGCGTGACCGCGGGCCGCGACGGGCGGATGAGGGCGTCGTCGGTCTCGGCGGGGCCATTGACGCCATGTTCCCTGATGGTATGAAAAAGCATCGCGGCCGAGGCCGCCTCGGACTTACAAGAGGGAGGGCTGTGCGATGCCGGAGCCACTGGCGCCCGAGAGGCTGAAGTGGAGATGCCCGGAGGAAGCCGTCGGATACGAGCGCACTGACCGGGCCGAAACGAGCGACAGGATAGTCGGGCAGGAGCGTGCCGTCAGGGCCGTGAGGCTGGGCCTCGAGATACAGGCGACCGGCTACAACATGTTCGTGACCGGCGTGTCCGGCACCGGGCGGGAATCCACGGTGAAGAGGATTCTCGAATCCCTGGACCTGACAGCCGAAGGCTTGAAGGACATCCTCTACGTCCATAACTTCGAGGATCCACAGAGACCTGTGGTGATCACCCTGCCCGCCGACGAGGGGGAATCCTTCGTCGAGAGCCTCGGCCAGTGCGTCGAACTCCTGAAGCGCAACATTCCGGCGGTGATGTCCGGAGAGCGCATAAACATGGAGCGCAAGAAGATCCACTCCGATACAGCCGCTCTCCAGCAGGGCCATATCGAAGCCTTCAGCAAGGAGGCTTCCGCCAGGGGGTTCAGCCTGGTGAGCATCCCCACGGAGCCGGGCCAGTTCCGCCCGGACGTGCTGCCGGTCGTCGAGAACCAGGCTATCGGATTCGAGAAGCTCGAGGAACTCGTAAACGAGGGGAGGATCACCGCAGAGGAGAGGGACCGCCTTCTTGCCGATCACGACCTCCTCTTCAACAGGTTGATCGAAGTGATGCGACGCAACCAGAAGCTCGAAGCGAAGGCGGCGGGCGAGGATCGCGAACTGGTCAGGAGACTCCTCAGGCCCACGGTCGAGGGCATCCTGTCGAGGCTCAAGGAGATCGGCGATCCGAAGGTCGCAGCCTATGCCGACTCCCTGTGCGCGACGATACTCGACAACCTCGAAGTGTTCCTCAATCCACAGCAGGACGAGGATCCCTTCTATCTGTTCACCGCCAACATGCTCGTGGACAACAGCCGCAGGCTCGGCAGACCGGTCGTCGTCGAGCAGTTCCCCGATCAGGTGAGCCTCTTCGGCAGCATCGACCGGCTTACAGTCGACAACAAGCCATACAGCGACTTCACCATGATCCGCCCCGGCGCCCTGCTCCGTGCCAACGGCGGCTATATAATCATGGACGCCATGGATATACTGAGGCAGCCAGGCCTCTGGCCCGCTCTGATGCAGACTCTCCGCAACAAGACCTTGGTAATCAGGCAGCATGATCCGCTCAATCTCTTCCCCATCGACCTCCAGCCGGAACCGGTGGAGATCGACGTGAAGGTGATCCTGCTCGGTTCGGACCATCTGTACCAGATGCTTGGCATGAGCGAGCCCGAGTTCGAACACCTCTTCAGGATCAGAGCGGACTTCGACGACGAGATGGACCTCGAACCGGCGAGCATCAAGGATTTTGCCGGAGTGGTGGCCTTTATTGCGCGGAACGAGAAGCTGACCCCTCTGTCCGCGGGCGCGGTCGCCGCGCTGGCCGAGCAGGCGGTGCGCATGGCCTCCAGACGCGACAGGCTGTCCACACAGTTCAACAGTATCGCCGATTACGCGAGGCAGGCGGCCTACTGGGCCGGATGCGAGTCGTCGTCCCTGGTCGAGGCCGGGCACGTCAGGAAGGCGATC
>LKHC01000154.1 GCA_001618605.1 Candidatus Fermentibacter danicus | reverse complement strand
CTGATAGACATCGAGCGCGAGGCCGATCTCTCGGGCGCGATCCACACGAAGGGCGTGCTCATCATAACAGGGTTCCTGCGGGGGAGATTCGCCCGCGATTTCCCTCTTTCCCTGTCGGCGAGCATCTGCATCGAGCAGAGTTACGGCGGCGTGGAGGGCGACAGCGCCTCCTGCGCGGAACTCTATGCTCTTCTGAGCGCACTTTCGGAGATACCCCTGCGCCAGGATCTCGCCGTCACCGGTTCCGTCAACCAGTACGGAGAGGTCCAGCCCATCGGCGGCGTAAACTACAAGGTGGAGGGCTTCTACAACGTCTGCCGCCGGAGAGGCCTTACAGGGACGCAGGGCGTGCTGATACCGGCATCGAACGTCGACAGCCTCCAGCTCGACGATGACGTTGTGGAAGCCGTCGAGAGGGACATGTTCCACATCTACCCCATATCCACCGTGGACGAGGGAATAGAGCTTCTGACCGGCGTCCCGGCCGGGGTCCCCGATTCCCC
>LKHC01000153.1 GCA_001618605.1 Candidatus Fermentibacter danicus | reverse complement strand
CTCGTGGTAGAAGAAATAGTCGGTGTCGAAACCGCCTACTCTCCTGAAGGCCTCCGTCCGGATTGCCATCACGGCCCCCACGATCCAGTCCACCCGCCGCTCGGAGGCATGGTCCGAGTGCTTCGCCGAACTGCGCGACAGGACGGGAAGATGCTCCTTCAACAGAGCCCACGGGAAAGGGAAGTCCCTCATCGAAGGCTGGAGCGAGCCGTCCGGCCAGAGCAGCCTCGGCCCGGCCATGGCGGCGCCCGGATGCCTGCGGAGCCCGTCCAGCAGCGCGGACAGGCTGCCGGGCCGGAATACGGTGTCGCTGTTGGCCAGGACGACGATCTCCTCGTCGAGACCGGCCATCGCGGCGTTGGCTCCGGCGGCGAATCCGAGGTTGACGGGCGACCTGACGACGGAGAACCACTCCTCGGAGCCGAACATCTCCTCCACCTGCCGGTCGGAACCGTCCGAGGACCCGTTGTCGAAGACGATGAGACGCGCCCGGGCGGACGGGAGCTGGGGGGCCAGCGATTCGACCATCGGGCGAAGGAATGCGGCTCCGTTGAAATTGAGCGTCACGACCGCAACTTCACGCCGGCTGCTGGCCGAAGATGCTCCGCAGGACGGCATCACGGCGCACCTATCAGGGAGTCGCAGGCCGCCCTGAACTGCGCGAACCCGTCCACATCCGCCTGCGGAAGGGTCCGCGTATGCGATCCGCTGAAGATCAGAGGATCGATGGGGTATCCGTTTTCGTCGTTTATCTGGTAGTGCAGGTGGGCGGAGTAGGAACGCCCGGTGTTGCCCACCCAGCCTATGACCGAGCCTTGCTCCGCACTCGATCCGGCGTACAGCCCGGGTGCGATGCCCTGCAGGTGAAGGTGGATCTCGGAGTATCCCCCGCCGATGTCCAGCTCTATGCAGCGCCCGTTGTATCCGGTATTCCAGTCCATCCGGACCACCCTGCCGCCGTGCGGAGTGCGCACCGGGGTCCCCTCCGGGGCCTTGAAGTCGAGTCCTCCGTGGGAGTGGCCGCCCCTGGGCTCCCCGAAGACACCCGTAATCTCCTCGAAGGTGGAAACCGGCATCACGTCCAGCAGGCGGACGGCTTCGGTCCCGTCAGCCCGCCAGTAGGAGGGATAGTTGTCGCCCGTGCGCCTGAACTGATACACCGCGAAGGGACGGTTGGACGATCCGGAGACGGGGGCGTATCTCAGGGCCACGGTGCGGTTCTCCATGCCGAATCCTTCGTCGCGGTAGACCGCGATTATCGAGTCGCCGGCGCAGATGCCGCGCCAGGGATCTATGTGCCACCAGAGGCACCTGGTGAAATGAGCTCCGATCACATCGGGCTCCTGTCCGGCGCAGGCCTGCTGAAGCGTTTCGTACAGGGAGCCCCGTATCTCGACGGCAAGCACGCGTGAACCCTCGAGGGATTCGAAGCGCGGCGCGACGGGCAGGGAGACGGTGTCCTCGGGGATCGAGTCCGGGACCGGCAGGGTGTCGGCCGATGCCGTCTGCAGACTGTCTACGACGACTCGTTCCGGCTCCGGTCCGGTGCCGCCCTCGAGGCTGATGACGAACACCGGCTCACCCGGCCGCTCCCTGCACGAGCAGCAGAAGGCGACTGCCGCGAGCAACAGGCCTGCTGCGATCCTGCAACCATGGACGCGCAATGGCACTCCGGTGTCAAAATATTGACATAGTTGCGATCCGGGGAGATATTACCCCGGGGTCAACTTCACATCAGAGGGGAATATGGGCCGGAAAGGCGACAGGGTGCACCGTGTCCTGATCGTCGACGACGAGCAGGGNNCGGGAGGCCCTGCGAGCCCTCAGGACGACCTCGTTCGACGTGATGATCACGGACGTGAGGCTGCCCGACATCTCCGGCCTCGAACTCCTCGCCATCGTCCGCGACAAGTACCCCTGGCTCCCCGTGATCGTGATAACGGGCTATGCCACGATCGACAGCACGATAAAGGCCATGCGCCTCGGTGCGGTGGATTACATCCCCAAGCCCTTCACACGCGACTCCGTAATGGCCTCCCTGGAGCAGGCCCTCCACTCCGGGCTCGCCGCCGTCAGGAAGACGGACAGTCCCTTCAGCGAGATCATCCACGGCGGCGGCAGCATGACCGGTGTCATCGAACTGATCGACAAGGTCAGCCGGTCCGAAGCCACGGTCCTGATCACGGGCGAGAGCGGCACCGGCAAGGAGCTGGTCGCCCGCGCCATACACAGGCAGGGATCCAGGGCCCGGCAGCCATTCGTCACGGTCAACTCAGGCGCTCTGCCGGAGGGGCTGCTCGAAAGCGAGCTGTTCGGCCATACGAGAGGGGCCTATACCGGGGCGGTCACATCCTCCTTGGGCCGCTTCAGGATAGCGGACGGCGGAACCCTCTTCCTCGACGAAGTCGGCAACATGAGCACCGCGATGCAGGTCAAGCTGCTGCGGGTGATCCAGGAGCAGGAGTTCTCCCCTGTCGGCAGCTTGGATCTGGTGAAGGTCGACGTCAGGCTCATCACCGCCACGAATCTCGATCTGGAGCAGGCCGTGTACCGCAGCGAGTTCCGGGAGGATCTCTACTACCGCCTCAACGTCATCGAGATACACATACCTCCTCTCAGGGAGCGGCGCGAGGACATCATGCCCCTGGCCGGGCATTTCCTGGCCCGGATCGCCGAGACCACGGGGAAGAAGCCGCTGACCCTCTCCGCCGGAGCCGTCGCGGCCATGCAGGAGTATCCGTGGCCGGGCAATGTCCGTGAGCTGCAGAATGCGATGGAGCGCGCCTCCGTGCTCTCCGACGGCGGCGAGATCACCGAGTCCGACCTGCCGGTCCGGATGTCCGGATCGGCCCTCCCCACGCCACAGACGCCGATCCTCCCATCCGCGGACGGGTTCAGCCTTCCCGGGATGCTGCGGGACATCGAGCGCCAGCAGATAACGGAGGCTCTCCGCAGATCCGGGTGGGTCCGCTCCCGGGCGGCGGAACTCCTCGGCATGAAGAGGACGACACTCCTCGCGAGGATGAACAGCCTCGGCATAACCGACCCCTCGCAGGAGGAAGGCTGACACGCCCGCCGGACGCACCGGCGGAGCTATATTCGCCCCGAACGACAAGCATTGACAGGCATTGTTCGAAAGGGCCTGGAGCGCAGGGCGGGAGCCCTGGCAGCACGGCAAGGAAGGGGAATATGAGCGAGATAATCGAGGTCAGGGCCAGACAGGTTTTCGATTCCAGAGGCAACCCCACCGTCGAGGCCGATGTCCTTCTGGCCGACGGTTCCTTCGGCAGGGCGGCCGTTCCCAGCGGCGCGTCCACGGGCGGATACGAGGCCTGCGAGCTTCGCGACGGAGGGTCCGCATTCAAGGGCAAGGGCGTCACGAAGGCCGTCGAGAACGCACGGAACCTGATTGCGCCTGCGGTAATCGGCCTGCCCGCCGACGACCAGGCCTTGCTCGACTCCACCATGATCCGGCTGGACGGCACCCCGGACAAGAGCAGACTCGGCGCCAACGCCATCCTCGCTGTGTCCATGGCCGCCGCCAGAGCCGCAGCGGCATACCACGAACTCCCGCTGTTCAGATATCTGGGCGGCTCGTCGGCCTGCCGCCTGCCGGTCCCGATGATGAACATCATCAACGGCGGCAGGCACGCGTCGAACAAGCTCGACCTCCAGGAGTTCATGATCATGCCGGCCGGCTTCGACAGCTACTCCGAAGCACTGCGGGCCGGGATCGAGATCTGCCACGCCCTGCGGGACTCGGCGGCCTCCCGGGGCATGTCCACGAGCGTCGGAGACGAGGGGGGCATCGCGCCGGACCTCGACTCCAACGAGGATGCGCTCGATTTCATCGTGAAGGCCATTGAAAAGGCCGGCTGCAAGCCCGGCGGCAATGTCTGGATAGCCCTCGATCCCGCAGCCACCGAGTTCTACCGCGACCGGGCCTATGTGATGAGCGGTTCCGGCCGCGAGTCCATGACTACGGAGGAACTGGTGGACTACTGGGATAGGCTGTCCAGATCCTTCCCGATAGCGAGCATCGAGGACGGGCTCGCCGAGGACGACTGGGACGGATGGCGGATGCTGACGGAGAGGCTCGGCGGCAGGATGCACATCGTCGGCGACGACCTGTTCGTCACCAACTCGACCAGGCTCGCGAGGGGCATAGCCGAGCACTCGGCCAACGCGATCCTGATCAAGCTCAATCAGATAGGCTCCATCACCGAGACGCTCGACGCGATCTCGCTGGCGGCCTGGAACGGTTTCCGCAGCGTAGTGAGCCACCGCAGCGGCGAGACCGAGGATTCCTTCATCGCAGACCTCGCCGTGGCGACGGGATGCGGGCTTATCAAGACCGGCGCTCCGATAAGGACCGACCGGGTGGCCAAGTACAACCAGCTCCTCAGGATAGAGGAGGCGCTGGGCGCCCGTGCCTCCTATGCCGGCAGGACGGCCCTTCCGACCAGCCTCGGATAGAAGGTGCCGGGCAAGGCTCGATTCACGGGGAGGTCCGCGAGGAGGCTCAACCTCCTCCTGGCCCTCTCCTTAGTCGTGCTGCTGCTCGCCTTCCTGCTCCTGAACCCTGACGGGCTGCTCTCTCTGGGCGGCATCCAGGGCGACCTGGACCACGCCAGGGCCTCACGGGACAGCCTGGAACAACTCCGCGACTCCCTCCGGACGCAAATCGTCCTGCTCCAGAGCGACTCCGCCGCCATTGAGGAGGCCGTGCGCGAGATGCTTGGATGGGGTCGCCCCGACGAGTTCATCATCAGATTCATCACCCCCGGAGCCCGCCGCTGACGCCCGGGAAGACCCACGCGCTGATCTCCAGCGTCCACAGGCGCGGAGCGACACTGCTGCTTCCCGACGGCACCGAGGCCGACGTGCGGATTCCCGGACGGCTCTTCCTTGGATGGATTCCGGCGACGGGCGACAGGGTCGTCGTTGACGGAGCCGCCGACAAACCCGGCACGATCAGGCTGGCGGGAGTCGAGCCGAGACGGAACACGCTGGAGAGAGCCACCGGCGACGGCGGAACCCAGGTCATCGCAGCCAATATCGACGTCGCCCTTGTCTTCGTCAGCCTGCGCGACCCAGCTCTCCGGAGGGGTTTCGTGGACAGGTGCCTCGCCGCCGCCGCCTGGCACGGCATCGAATCCCTCGTCGCGGTGAACAAGATCGATCTAGCGGCCGAAGGCGACGACGAGGTTCTGCATGACCTCGCGCAGGACTGTGCGCGGGCCGGGGCGGGATGCCTGGGGATATCCTGCCGTGACGGGAGCGGGACGGATGCCCTCCGCAGGATGCTCGAAGGGCGGACCGTGGTCATGTCCGGGCCTTCAGGGGCAGGGAAGACCAGTCTGGCGAAACTTCTGGGAGGCCGGGACGACCTTCTCACCGGATCGGTGAGCCTGCGGACGGGCAAGGGCAGGCATACCACGGTCGGCGCGAGGATGATCCCCCTCGGCGGTGGGACGATACTGATCGACACGCCGGGACTCAGGGTCTTCCCGATCGACCAGATACCGGCGGACAGGCTCCACGAGTGCTTCAGGGAGTTCGCGCCCCATTCGCCGTTCTGCCGTTTCAGGGACTGCAGGCACGGCGCCGAGCCGGAATGCGGCGTCCGCGCAGCGGTGGAGCGGGGGGAAGTCTCGTCGGTGAGGTACGAATCCTATCTGGAGCTCTTCGCCGAACTGTCGGAGGCCTGACGCCTGCGCCGGGGCCTGAAGTCCCTTCGCATGTCCGAGAACAGTTCCTCCCACTTCGCCCAGGACTCAGGCCTGTCCTTCCGAATCTGACGCACGTTCTCGCGGACGAATAGGAACGTCAGCAGAAGAGTCGCCGCGATTCCGAAAACCTCGAGCCATATCAGCAGCTTCTTCGGCTTGCTCTTCCAGCCGGGATGCGAAGGCTCGTCCAGAAGCCTGATGGTCCCGCCCGGGCGCCTCTCCTCGACCCGCGCCTGCTCCAGGCTCAGCCTGAGCGCGGCCGTCAGTTGAAGCGCCATCTCGTAGTCGCTCCTGAGCCTGGCGTACTCGAACTGGGCCGCCGGGAAGTCGGCCAGGGATATCGCGGGAAACAGCGAATCCATCCCGGTCGGAACGGTGCCGCTCTCCAGCTCCCTTATCATCCCCAGGATTGCCGCGGCACGCCTCTCCATCTCCAGCGAAGCCGCGGTGCCGCCCATGCCGTATCCCGCCGAGATGGCCCGAGCCGAGGCCCGGTACTCCATATACTGCCTCTTCATCTCCGCCAGGCTGGTGATGAGTTCGCCGAGCTGCTCCTCGGGCGAGATCAGGCCGCGCTCGGCCTCGAAGGCCGCAAGATCGGCCGTGGCGTTCGCGAGGAGGCTGTCTGCCGCCCGCAGCCGCATCTGCGTAAGTTCGCAGGCCCTTTCGGCCCGTGAACTGGCGATCCAGGTGTTCAGGCTGTCCAGCACGAAGACGACGCGCTCGGACACCTGCACGGAGTAGAAGGGATCGCCGGTGGTCACCCGGACCTCGATGAAACCGGAAGGCGTAACGGAGGCGCTGTATCCGTCACGGAACATCTTCCTGGCCCAGTACATCCCGAGCCACGGATCGCGTTCGTACTTGCGCCGGAGGTCCATGGAGTCGAGATAGGCCGTCCCCAGAACGACCCTGTCGATCAGGGTCCGGCTGTTCAGTATCTCCACGTATACGTCGGACATAGTCGTCATCAGGGGCAGCGAGAAGCCCATGCCGCCGCTGAAGTAGCCCATGAAGTCGGATATGCCCATGCCGCCGAAGGAGAAGGACGGCTCGACGGGGGTCTCCGGCGGCATGATGACCGTCTTGACCGTGTACCTGCGCGGCAGGAGGAAGCTGACCACCACGGTGGGCACCATGACGATCGCGAGCGCCTTGATCAGGAACCAGCGGTTCCGAAGGACCACGTACAGATACCAGGAAGGGGTACGACCGGTGGTTGTCACAGGCTGTGCCAGGCTATGACGATGCTCGCGATCCCGGTGAGGATCGTGAAGTAGTCCTGCCACCATACGAGAGCCTTCCGTGGAACCTGGATCACGGAGCCGGCAGGGATGTCGGAAAGACTCTCCGGATCGGCCTCCGAGCCACCCGGCAGGAGGACGCTGGTTCCGGAGGCACGCGCCTCGGGGGAGAAGCCGCCGGCCTGGGCGATGTAGTAGGAAACCCCGCGCCCGGCCACGAA
>LKHC01000152.1 GCA_001618605.1 Candidatus Fermentibacter danicus | reverse complement strand
GCCAGGGGCCTTACGACGTAGCAACTGTCGCGGAGTGCCCAGGGGGCGAAACCGCCTGCACGGGTTACGGCGTGTTCCGGCGTCTCGCCGGGGATGTATTCGAGCAGGACCGAGGCGCCCTCCGCAGGCCCGGAGGCCTCGGAGAAGGTCGAGGAGAGGAGCCACCTGTCCCGGACGGCTCCCTGGACCGATACGACCTCGTCGGCAGCCGGAAGATAGACGCGTTGGCCAGGGGCCAGCAGCGGATTGCATGAGGGATCCCCGTCGGTCAGGAAACGGAACAGGTCGACCCGGACGGTGTCGCCCCCGGAGCCGATGAGCATCACCCGGGAAAGAGCCGCGCCGGGGACGGGGCCTCCGGCCGCCTGGATCGCGTCCGAGAGCCTGTCCGTGCCGCGGACGGGAACGGCGCCCGGGGAGGCTGCAGCACCGGTTACGACGACCATCGTGGTCCGGGCCACGGAAAGCCCGGCCGACGGACGGCTGCCGACTATCCCGGACCGCATCCTCCGCTCGATGAGCGCAGCTCCCTCGGCAAGGGTCAGACCGTCCACGTACACCGAGCCGACCATCGGGAGCAGGACGTTCCCGTCGATCGTCACGGCCGTGAAGAACACCGAGCCCACGGCGCTCCCGGCGCTGAACTCCGAGGGCAGGCCGCCCTCGGAGGCCACCCAGAGAAGATCGCCCGGCCCGAGAACGTACTCGCCCGGGTCCACCGTCTCCGCCGCGGGTGCCGGCGTGCGCGCCAGATCCGACAGGACCCCCTGCTGGGGGATCTGTCCCGCGAGGGCGGCGAAGACGAGCGCGGCGAGCATGCCTCGCTTCCTAGAGCAGCGTCGCTATCATGACGGCCTTGATGGTGTGCTTGCGGTTCTCGGCCTCGTCCCAGACCACGGAATGCGGACCCTCGATGACCTCGAACGTCACCTCGTTGCCCTTCACCGCAGGCAGGCAGTGCATGAAGATCACGTCGGGGTTGTCGGTCTGGGCGAGCATGTCGTCATCGACCCTGTAGGGCTCGAGCTGGGCTATCCTGTCCTTGAGCTTGTCCTCCTCGCCCATCGAGGCCCAGACGTCCGTGTAGATCACGTCGGCGCCGGGTATCGCCTCCTCGCGGTTCGAGGTGACGTTAACCTCGCAGCCGGAATCCTCGGCGATGGATCGGACGGTCTTGAGCAGCTCCTCGTCCGGATGGAGGCCTTCGGGGGCCAGGATCGTGCAGTTCATGCCCATGAGGGCGGAGCCTATCATCAGGCTGTTGGCCATGTTGTTGCGGCCGTCGCCCGCATACACGAATTCGAGGCCCCGCACGTCGCCCAGCCGCTCCTCGATGGTCATCAGATCGGCGAGCACCTGGGTGGGGTGGAACATGTCGGTGAGGCCGTTATAGACAGGGACCCCGGAGTAGTCGGCCAGCATCTCGACCGTCTCCTGGCTGAAGCCGCGGAACATTATCGCGTCGAACATCCGTCCGAGGACGCGCGCGGTGTCCTCCACGCTCTCCTTCGCGCCGAGCTGGATGTCGGCGTTGGAAAGGAAGACGGGATGACCGCCCTCCTCGCCGAAGGCCGTCTCGAAGGCGCAGCGGGTGCGGGTGGAGCGCTTCTCGAAGAGCATCGCGAGGGTCATGCCGTGGAACCTCTGATGGCGGTTCCCGGTCATCCTCTCGGCCTTTACGCTGTGCGAGACGTCCAGGAGGTAGCGGACCTCCTCGGGTTCGTAGTCGAGGAGAGTGAGCAGGGATCTGCCCCTGAGGTTTACGCCCATCTCGAGGCTCCTTTCATGATCCAGACCGGTGTGCCGAATCGTGGTTTTCGGCGCACAAAATAACACGCACCGCAGCGCACGGCAAAACAGCCGCCCGGCAATGAGGAGGGCGGGTGGAGACCACCCGCCCGTCCTTCCGGAATCGTGACTCTGTTCTAGAAGCTGTAGTACACGCCTCCCAGCACGTGTGGCGAGGCGTAGGTTCCGAAGTGGCTGTAGGAGAAATCGAGATCCTGGGGACCGGACTCGTCGGTGGTGGTGGCCTTGTCGTAGCGGAGGCCGAACTCGCTGAAGAACGCCACGTCGCTCATGCCCGGCACCGCGTAGTCGGCTCGCATCACGGGAAGCAGGGTCAGGTCGCTGGTGCTGACGTCCTCGCCGTTGTTCGA
Organism: Candidatus Fermentibacter danicus; assembly: GCA_001618605.1. GTDB lineage: Bacteria > Fermentibacterota > Fermentibacteria > Fermentibacterales > Fermentibacteraceae > Fermentibacter > Fermentibacter danicus. Next base: position 5,438 of record LKHC01000152.1, on the reverse strand, counting down.
CTTGGCGTAGATCAGCGAGCCGCCGATGGCGAACACGGAGTTCGAGGGCCTGGCTATAACGTAGAAGCCCGATCCGCCGATGGCGAACGTGCTGTATTCGGCGTCGTTGACCTCGTCCTCGTAACTGTTCTTGCCGTAGCCCAGCAACACCTCGATTCTGAACTCCGGCGACAGGGCGCTGCCGAGGCGGAGCATGCCGAGGTCGGCCATATGGACGGAGCTGTGGGTAAGGCCGGGGGTGACAAGGTACGGAACCTCGACCTCCTTGAACCCCAGGGAGAAGCCGCCCGCGAAGGCGGAGACGGTCGACAGGAGCAGCATCAACGGGACGATTACTCTCATTTCAACCTCCTTACAACCGGCACTCTGCCGGGGGGAAACGCAGTCAATCTAACACTGCGGCGGTGTCTGCAGCCAACTGCTACAGCGACTCCCACAGCATCCGGAAGGCCACGTCGGCCTTTCCGGCGCAGCAGAGGTCGTCGGCGAGAACGACTATGCCCACCCTCCGGCCGCCGGGCATCGACACGATGGCTGCACGACACTCGCCCGCGTTCAGCCCGCGGGAGCTGAAGCCGTACACTGTGGCCGCGCCGCCCTGCAGATCCTCCAGATCGGTGCGGGTGAAGGGATTGCGCACCAGGCGCCTTATCTCGGCCTCATCCAGGCGGCTCTCGATCAGGGAGAGCATCCCCATGCAGTCGGACGGAGTGGACTTGTTGGGTTCGACTTGCGGAGCGCCCGGCCAGTAGAGCTGTATCCCGGAAAAAGTGGTCGAGGAGAAACCCTTCCGGGCCAGCCAGGGCCTGATCAGGTCCGGTTGAACACGGCCGGTAATCCTCGTAAGAGCCTCGAGATTGCCTTCCCTGGCCATTATTATCTGGTCGCCAATCGTCTCGTTCCTCGAGGAGATGGTGTCGAGAGGCATGACGCCCGATCCGTCGAGGTCGATCGCGCAGGCGCATACGATCAGTTCCGGGCTGCCGATGTCGAATGTCCCGCCCTCGGTTTCGACGAAGCTCTCCCCGGTTTGGAAGTCCTTCACGGCCACGCCGAAGTGGCCGCCCTCCAGCTCCAGCACGTCCCTCGCGGCATTTCGAAGGTCGCTGATGCTGACCGAGGATGAAGTCACCAGCGTGTCGGGGTTCACCAGTATCGAGGGGACCCCGCCCTGCTTGGAACCCGTCGAAGGAGCCGCGGCAAGGANNAACCCGGCCCGTGTCAGGACCCCGAGGTGAACAGGCGCAGGCCCTGGATTTTCTGGAACTCGTAACGGAAACTGACGCCCCGGCAGCCGGGCTCGGTGGGATGCAACGGCAGGCCCGTCACTACCATCTTCACGAAGAAGCCGGCCAGCTCCATCCTGCCGAAGACGACGACGCCTTCGGCGGGAGGCAGCGAGTCGGCGTAGCCCGAAGCCGGAGCCATGGACGGCGATCCGGTCGAGAGCGCCAGAGCCGTGGGACGGCCGCAGCCCAGGGGCGGAGCGTCGCCGGAAAGCAGGTGGACCAGCCCGGAGACGCCGGCCCGGCGGCAGTGGACGTCGTAGTCGTCCACTTCATAACCGGACAGAGTGGCTCCGCACGGGGAGAACCTGACGGCGGTGGGGAAGCCGGCCGGCGCCAGGTCGTCCCATATCGTATAGACCGAGTCGTCCACGAAGGGCATGGTGCCGGCGACACTTGCGAATCCGGGCGAAGTCGCGCCGCCCCGCACGCCCAGTACGCCGTAGACGCCCGCGCCGGGCGCTTTGTGGACGTAGCGGGCAGATTCGGTCTCGCCCAGCAGGAGCCAGTCGCCGGTCGAATCCGCATCGAAGAAGACCCTGTAGGTCACGGCTCCATAAAGCGGGTTCCAGCGGAGGTACACATCCGTGCCGCTGGACGAGTCGGTCAGCACCGTGAGGCCGGTCACGTTCTCGAGCGGCTCGTGCGTCACGGTCACCGGACCGTCGCTGTAGTCCGACGCGTCCCGGTCCTCGTAGTCGTGGATGACGGCTCTGATGTAGTAGTCGTCCGCGGGCCAGCCCGAGCAGTTCCAGAGGTAGCCCGTGGCCGTGGAGATGATCGAGTCATCGAGCAGGACGAGGCCCGTGGATGGATCCGTATCGGTGTCGGCGTAGACGTTCACGTAGGCCTGGGACGAGGAGACGTTCTCCGCGTCCCACGCAATTATGTAGCTCTGGTCGGCAACCGCGCCGCCCGCCGGCGGCGCGGTCACGGTGATCCCGAGATCGCCACCGGAGCCGGCGCAGCCCGTGAGCGCCGCCGCAACTGCGCAGGGCACCAGCAGTCTCTTCATGGCCATTTCTTCCACGCTCCTCCGCGGATGCAGACGCAGGCGCCCTGTGCGCCCGGCCGGGTACGGGCGCCTGCGACGGTCGTGTCCGTCCCGGGGATTATACAGTCGGGGGAGGCTTCGTGTTCCATGGGGCATAAAAAGAGGAGAGCGGGGTCGCCCCCGCCCTCCTGAAGGACATGAGAGACTCTAGTTGCTCGTCGTGAAGAGACGGATGCCCGCGTGCGTCTGAATCTCGTAGGTGAAGGTGATGGAGGTCCCGTTCGTCGAGCCGCCGACGGGGCCCTCGATATCGCCGACGATGATCTTGGCGTAGTAGCCGTCGAAGAGCTTGCAGAAGATCACGTCAGTTTCAATGATGTTGCCGGAGACCCAGTAGCCCGAGGCGGGAGCAACGCTGACGCTTCCACCGTCCGCTGCGGCCATTTCAGTGTGGTGGCCGCCGCCGAACGGGGCCGCATCGCCGGAACGGAAGGCTATCCCCTGGGGGGAGACGGGATCGGACTCGTATGCGTAGATGTCCTTTTCGGCTGCAAAAGGCATGCTTCCGGCAAGTCCCGTCTGGCCGCCTTCGAATCCGAACTTGAAGCCGGAGTGGTAAGTCTCGGGGGCGTTGTTGTCGTAGATGATGTAAGGGGTTGTGATGATGTTGGGCAGCGTGTTCACGGCTGCGGAGTAGCCGGAGGAGGCGTCGTCGTCCTTGTAGGCGGTGACATAGTAGTAGCCGGCGCTGCTGGCGGTATGCGTGAAGGTGGTGGTGGCGACATCGCCGACCTCCTGCGGCGTGCCGCCGGAAGTCTGGCTGAACCAGACCTTGTAGCCCTCGGCATCCTCGACGGCCGTCCAGGTGAGGACGATGTCGACGCCCGAGGAGGCGTCCCAGTTGACGGCGACGCCGGTGACCACGGGCATGTCGCCGCCGGTGCCGGAGGGATTGTCCCCCTCACAGGCGGTCATCAGGGCGACCGCCGCGCACGCGAACAACAGAGCAAACTTCTTCATAACATCTCCTTCCAGAGATAATCGGGTTTAGACACCCGCTTCAAGATAGAACAGCCCGAACCTGCTGTCAATCAACCGACCCTTTCACCGACAAGTCATCCTCCTCCGGCCGCAGCATTTCCAGAGCCTTCAGGGCGGCGCTCCGCACGTCCAGGAACCAGTCCGCCGCCATCTCCTCCAGCACCGGTATCGCGGCCGCGTCTCCGAGGCCCGCCAGGGTTACGGCCACCTGCCTGCGCATCCTGGCGGAGCTGTCGGAGGCAAAGGCTATTACCCTCGAAAGGGATTCCGGGTTCCCGATGCCGCCCAGCGCCTGCATGGCCGACAGCCTTACGGACAGAGTATCGGACGAGAGAAGCGCCTCCAGCGGCAGGCGCGCCTCCTCGCCTCCGGTCTCCCCGAGGAGGTGGACCGTGTTGCGGAGTCTGCGTCCGGAGAGGCTGTCCAGCATGGCCGTGAACATCGGCACCGCGACATCCTGGTTCTTCCTGAACACCGCCAGCATGGCCCGCAGGGCCAGGCCGTCCGTGGTGTTGAGCTGCTCTTCGGCTATGTATTCGAGCGCCTCGCGTCCGCGGGAGGCCAGTTCGTCCCTGTGGGCCATCACCCTGTCGCGGTTTTCGCCCACCTCCCACTCCGCCGCGACGCTGAAGAGCGAATCCATCTCCAGATCCTCCGGATTCCCGATCTCCTCAGGCGGCACCGGCACCTCGGGAGTCACGGAAGCGACGTCCAGACCGGCGCCCCAGGCGCCGTCGGTCCAGCGGACGGAGTCGGCCCCGCCCCCGAGGAAGACGTCGTCGTCGGCCATGTCGATGAAGACACCGCAGCCGGCCGAGCCGCGCGACCAGGCGCCCACGCCGTGGCCCTCCCTGCACACGAAGAGATCCGATCCCTCAATGTCCACGAAAAGGGCTGCGGAGTTGTTGATCGCAAAGCCCTGGGCGCCGTCGGAGACGAAGATGTCGTCACCCCCGCCGTCATAGAGGAGCCCTGTGGAGAGATCGTGCGCCGCTCCCTGCGAGGGGCCGTAGCGGGATAAGTACGAATCGTCGCCGGCGCCGTCCCAGAGGCAGCCCGCGGCCAGGTGTACGCCCGAGCCCTGCGCGTACTGGGCCGCGCTGTAGCAGTCCTGCCCGGCCTCGTCGAACAGCATGCCCAGGCCGTAGAAGTAGGCCCCGCCCTGCCCGAAGACCTCCGCCCGATAGGTGTCGTTGCCGTCGCCGAAGTCGGCCAGCAGCCCCCGGCCCCCCGCCACTAAGGGGCGGAAGCCCATCCCGAATCCCTGGGACATCGCCCTGTTGTCGTGCGGGAGCAGCGGGGCATGGGAGTAAACGAACCCCGCCAGGTAGCAGTCCGACCCCCCGCCGTCCACCAGCGAGCCCACGCCCGCGGGGCCGCCGAAGCCCTGCCCGTAGCAGGCGGTCCGGTACGTGTCCGCCCCTGAGGCGTCCAGGAGGATGCCCGTACCCAGGCAGCCCGCGCCCTCGCTGAAGAAGTCGGCCGTGTATGAGTCGTCGCCGGCCAGGTCGATCAGTATCCCCTCGCCGAACAGCCCGGCGCCCAGCGAGACGGGCCCGCAGTCGTACAAGTCGTTCCCCTCCAGGTCCACCAGTGCGCCGAAGCCCATGAATCCCGCTCCTGCGGCAACCGGCACATCGGAGCGGTAGCTGTCGTCCCCCGACAGGTCGACGATCAGCACCGCGAACTCGCCGGAGGGGCCGAAGGCGCCCCCGACGCATTCGTAGTCGTCGTTGCCGCCGACGTCCACGATGATCCGGAAGGCGGCGCCGGGACCGTAGACGTTGTCGCCCGGCCCGCCCACGATGTACCCCGCATCCGTATCGAGAGCGCAGACGGAGCCCTCGACACCGGATACGCCGAGGTCGGAGGGATCGTGCCACTCCACTTCGCGCAGGGCGCAGGCCAGGGCGATCAGCACGCCCGGGTCGATCCGCTCCACCACGGGCCACTTGGAAAGCCACAGCGCAAGCGAGTCCGGATCGCCCTCGAACTCCGGAGGAGAGGTCATTCCCCTGGATTCGTGGAAGCCGCCCCAGGCTCCCCACTCGCCGGGATTGTCCGGGTCGGCCCAGAGCTGCGCCGCTATCCCGGCCAGCACGTCCAGCTCGGACGGG
>LKHC01000151.1 GCA_001618605.1 Candidatus Fermentibacter danicus | reverse complement strand
GCCGGCCGCAGCGGCGAGGGAAACCGCACAGGAAAGCAGAAGAATCTTCGGTCGCATCTTCCTCCCAACCCCGTCCCGCGTCCGGACGGGAAATCCCATTTTACCGATCGCCCCGCGACACCGGCAAGCCTGGGTCTGGCTTGAGATGCTTGAGATACAGCGGCTACACATTGCAGGGCTTGCACTTGACATTTTCCGGCATTCACAAACCGCATTATCTTGCAGATTCANNTGGCGAAGCCTCTCGTGCCGTCGGTGGGAGAGCTGGCCGCACGAGGCCTGCATTGGGCTATATTGAGCCCGACGGGTGGGGGCGGCCCGAGAGAGGCCTGAGAAAGAACCCCTGGAACTTGATCCGAGTAATGTCGGCGGAAGGAACCCGTTGCCTGCCTTCGCAGGGCCTCCGCCCCTCGAAAAGGGGGAGCCATGTCCATCATCCAACCTGTTTCGCAGTTGAAGGAAGCCGCCTCAGCCGGGCTGGGCGAGCTGAGACGGATCAGGCCGCTCGTACACCACATGACGAACTCGGTAGTCACCAACTTCAACGCCAACATCACGATCTGCCTCGGTGCGTCGCCCGTCATGGCCCCTGCGCCCGAGGAGTCCGCCGAGATGGTGGCCGCAGCGGGCGCCCTGGTGCTCAACATCGGCACACTCGACCCCACTCTGGTCGACAGCATGATCAAGGCGGGGCGCCGCGCCAACGAACTCTCCATCCCGGTGATCTTCGACCCCGTGGGCGCCGGTACCACGGCGCTCCGGCAGGATGCCTGCTCGCGGATAATGCGGGAGGTGCGCATCGCCGTCGTTAGAGGCAACCCTGGTGAGATCATGGCCACAGGCGGCCGCACGGGCGCCGTGCGCGGGGTGGATTCGCTCGACCAGGCCGGAGACAGAAGCCTCTTCGACGATCTTGCCGGTCGGTGGAACTCGGTGGTGGCAGCCACGGGTCCCGTCGATTACGTCACGGACGGAACCCGCTCCTTCGAGGTCCACAACGGCCATCCCCTGCTCGGCATGGTGACGGGCACGGGCTGCGGCGCGACTACCGCAGTGGCCTGCTTCGCGGCGGCCGGCGGCGACCTCGTGTCAAGGGCGGCCGGCGCACTTGCCGTCTACGCAGCCGCAGCCGAGAAGGCCGCACGCCTTGCCGATGGTCCGGGCACCTTCGTACCCCGCTTCCTGGACGCTCTCCACTCGATCACGCCCACGGAGGCCGGGGAGCTGGCCCGATGAGCAGGATCCACCACGACAGGCTCGTTTCGCTGATGAAGGTCTACTTCGTCACCGACCGGCATCTCTTCGAGCTGGAAACCGTGGAGGAGGCCTGCCGCAGCATGCTCGAGGCAGGAGTCAGGACCATCCAGCTACGCGACAAGGAGGCCACTGCCGAAGACCTCCTGGCATCCGCTCTGAGGCTGCGTTCTCTATGCCACGACTACGGCGCTCTGTTCATCATAAACGACGATCCTGCGACGGCCGCACGGGCCGGTGCCGACGGGGTCCACGTGGGTCAGGGAGACGCGCCGGCCGCAGCGGCGCGCGGCATCATCGGGCCGGACGCGATCCTGGGCGTCTCCGTTCGCACGCCGGAGGAGGCGGCACAGGCGGAGCGCAGCGGCGCCGACTACGTTGCCGCCAACGGAGTGTTCTCCACCCCTACGAAAACGGACCTCGACGCCCCCCTGGGCCTCGAGGGCATCAGACGGATAAGGGCGGCAACGTCCCTCCCTGTCGTGGCGATAGGCGGGATCGATTCGGAAAATGCGGCGGAGGTTCTTTCGGCCGGCGCGGACTGCCTCGCCGGAGTCCGCATCCGGTGGGACGGGGATCTGATGAGGATGTTCGCTCCGGGGGCGGACAGAAACACACGATGAGGGACTGACACGAAACCGGACCGGACCATCGACCTCGAGGCGACGATCCGGCCCGGCTCCCCTACATGATGCGACCCGGGAACAGTTGAAGAATGCGGGGGATCTGCCTCAATGCGGGCCCCCTGCCTGTCGAAGCGCCCTATCTCATCACGACGGCCTGCGCCGTCGTCACGCTGCCGTCGTCACAGGAGAACCTGACCAGATACATGCCTGTATCGAGGTCGATACCGATGTCGGACGAGCAGCCGACAGCCCTCTCGGCCACGATGCGTCCGCCGAGGTCGTAGACCTGCAGGAGGCCTGTCGATCCCGAAGGCAGCTCCAGGGCTATCGATAGGAAGCCACGCGACGGATTGACGACGGACATGACCCCACCTTCGATTTCTTCACTCGGGCATTCGCCGATCCCCGTCTGGAGGTCGAGGAAGTCGGCGAAGTGGGCGTTCATGACTTCCTTGTTGGGGGCTCCGGCGTACTCCTGCACGAATGTGACGAGCCTCAGCTCGTTCACATTCCAGTCAGGGTTGAGGCTATACTGAGCACTGGCATAGACGGTATCCGGGTAGGGAGCTGAGAAGCTGACCTCCGAACCAGCCGTGCCGAACAGGTTGTCGCGGAAGGCCTGCATGAACTCCGACCCCGCCCATAAGCCTGCTCCCGGGACGTTGTCCTCGACGAGTATGGCGAAGACGCGAAGGGTGGCAGCCGCCTGCAGATCCTGTTCGGCGATCATCCTGATGCTGATCTCGCCCGTAGTTCCCGAGATGGGATTCCTGGCCACATGGATGTCCAGGTGGCACGGCACGGCCGACCTGGAGTTGAACGCCGCCTGGATGTTCGGATACCCGCTGAGTATTCCATCTACCTTGATGGTAGGCACGCCGGTCACGTTGTAGAAGGTCCATCTGGCTCGCTGCTCCGTCGGATTGGCCAAGTAGATCGGATCGCTCCCCGAGGGCCAGTTCACATGCACTCTGCATACGGATATGTCGCCGCTCGCCAGATGGGTGTCCACAAACGAGTTGAGGGTGGGTTCAAATTGCCAGCAGTAGCCGCACCCGCTGTTCGTGAAATCCTCTACCAGGACGACCCTGTCGGCGGCGAAGGACAGAGTGGAACAGAGAAGCAGGACGAAGACGATACCTCGCATTTCGAGACTCCCTTCTTTCAGTGACTCCGGAATCGGGAACGGGCTGTCAGACGGAGGACGGGACCACCCCGGAGAAGCTCCGCTCACGGGCGTGCACCGCCGCCCCGGGGAGAAGCGTTCAATGCCGGACATCTGTGGACCCGGCCTGGCATGAGGGAAGGCACTGCGGAAATGGCGGGCGGAACTTCAGTACAGTTTTCGCCGTCGGCAGGCGGCGGCCTGCAGGCGGGGAAGCAGTCGATCCGGGAGGATTGTTCCGCAGGAGCGTCGCCCTGCGGCTGCGACAGGCGTCAGGAGGAGAGGGGGCAGGCGCCTCCGGCGCCTGGAGCAGAGGCTCAATGGCGTGCTGCACTGCACACCATCCATCTGGAAAGGGGCGACTCCGGCCGGCGGAGGAACGGCAGCGGCGGCCGGGATACACTCTCAAACCCGCCTCTAACCAGCGGGACAATTAACATCCCTGTAACCTTCCCCGGTGAGAGGGACTGGGCCATTGCACCTCTTCCGAAACTGTTTCGGATTGTCGCCTGAGAATTAATGCGCCTCCGTAATGACCTTGTCAATTCGGCGGCGGGGTCTGCAAACGCTTCAGGCGGCCCATGTACGGCACCAGCCCGGGGCAGGGACCGGAACACATGTTCTGGATTGACGGGAAGGCATACCCGCAAGATCGTACGGTCCGGAAGGGAGGATCAGCATGGCAGACAACCCGCGCACCTGAACCGCGGCTCGCAGCGCCTCCGGGCGCCGGGCGCAGGATTGCGCCCGTTGCAGACCCGGCTCCCGGCTGGTCCCGATCCGGGGCGGCTACATGTAACCCCGCCGGCCCCGCATCGTGTCCGGCTCCCGCCGGGACAGAAGCGATGCATCGAAGGTGGTCGGCATGTTATTCAAAACGATAAGAATCTCCCGGTGATCAGGTCGTTCGAGCCGTCCAGCAGCCGCATGGCCGGGACGGCCCGCTGACTGCCGCCCGGGGAGAAGGGGTAAAACATGAAGAGTGCATTCCTGGTTGCGATGATCCTGATCGGCGTTTCCAGCGCCGACTTCGTCGATGTAGGGCAGGACTCGATCGGGATGAACAGGCCTTTCTGCGGGGACTGCTGGCAGAGTCTCCGCTTCCAGATGCTTGCGCTCGATTCCGAGATCGGAACAGCCATGACCATCGGTTCGATCTCCTTCAAGCGGGCTCCGCTCGGCAGCGACGACGGCTACGTGAATCTGGGAACCTTCCAGATCTACATGGGCCTCTGCCAGTCCGACCAGCTCTCGGTGACCTTCGAGAACAACTACCTACCGGGCAGCAGGATACTCGTGTACGACCACGACAGCGTAACCATAACCGCAGGTGCGCCGGACGAGTGGTTCGAAATCCAGTTCGACACACCGTACTTCTATGCCGGACACGACAACCTCGTAATCGAGCTCACGTGGGACGCCGGATCCGAATCCATCTTCACCTGGGGCTACAATGCGGGCCCTGCGAGATTGATCTCGGGAGGCTACGGCCACACGACGGGCGACGCCGAGACCGCCATATCCCATATCCGTCTCAACGGCACCCTAGATCTGGAGCGGGCCACCTTCGGGGGGATCAAGGTTCTGACGGGTCGTTAGGATCGACGCCAGTGCCGCCGAAGGATCGGGAGAGGAAGGATATCATCCGTCGCTGAAGGGATTTCCCCGGTCGAAGTCCGGGAGCCATGCCGCGGGCGCCTCGCGTGGATCCTGCGTGAAGCCCGCCGTCAGGCCGGCCTCCTCCAGGGCGGCGAGAGCCCTGTCGTACTCGGCCTCGCGCAGCACCCTCGACAGCAGCGGGTGGTCCACTGCCCGGTGCATCGGATAATACTGGGCCATGAGACTCACCGGGATCGAGACGGACACTCCTGCAACGGCCGCCAGCACCTCGGCCGTCCTCGCCAGATCGTTAGGCAGAACGAGATGGCGGACCATGACGCCCCTGCGCGCAACCCCGTCCTCGTCCGGCTCGAGGGGACCCGCCTGCCTGAACATCTCCCGAAGGGCGGCCAGGGCTGACTCGGGATAGCCGGAGACCTCCGAGAGCTCCTGCGCCTCCTGCTCTCCGGCATACTTGAAGTCGGGCAGATAGATGTCGAATACGCCGTCGAGCAGCCGCAGCGTCTCGACGCTGTCGTACCCGTTCGAGTTGTAGATGACGGGGGTGTCGAAACCATCCCTCACCGCCAGGGCGATCGATTCCACTATGCCCGGCAGGTGCTGTACCGGCGACACGAAACCCACCGTCGGGCAGCCGGCATACTGGAAGGACAGCATTTCGCGGGCCAGCAAGGAGGGGGACATTGGAAAGCGCCTGGCGGTCTGACTTATCCGGTGGTTCTGGCAGAACACGCACCGCAGGTTGCAGTGTGCGAGGAACACGTTCCCGACCCCGATCTCTCCGCACAGCACCGGCTCCTCCCCCCGATGGATGCAGCAGGAGGCGACCTCGAGATCCGAGGTGCAACCGCAGAAGCCCGTCTCCCCCTGCGTCCTGCGGGCCATACACGCACGCGGGCAGAGGGTGCAGCGCTCCATCGCGGAATGAAGCGCCGCAGACCTCTCCATCAGGGTGTCGAAGCCAAGCCGGGCTGCGAGAGCCATCGCTCTAGCTCATCTCCGTCGCGAGCACGAGACGGTAGACCTCGTTGGTCCGCAGTAGCTCCTCGTGCGTACCTATCGCGTTCAGTATCCCGCGGTGGAGGAAGATGACCAGATCGCTCTGTCTGACGGTGGCTTCCCGGTGGGTCACCACGAAGATCAGCCTCCTGCCCCCCTCGGCGCGCAGGCCGTCCCAGAGCCTCTGCTCCAGATCGGCGTCCAGCGCTGCGGTACAGTCGTCGAAGAGACACAGGCCTGGATCGCCGGCGAGCGCCCTGGCTATCGCCACACGCTGTTTCTGCCCTCCGCTGACGCCGGACCCGCCCTGTCCCAATTTGGTTTCGAGCCCCTCGGGCAGATCGCCGGCGGGCAGGTCGGCCAGGGCGAGGGCCCTCTCCACCGTCTGATCCTCCATCCCGCGGCCCAGCCGCACGTTCTCGCCGACGCTGTCGGAGAACAGGGAGGATTCCTGGGGGACGTAGCCCGTTACGAGCGACAGATCCGACGGGTCCACTTCCATGAGGGGGATTCCGTTCACCAGTATATCGCCCTCGGTGCAGGGAAGCTGGCCCGAGAGCATCTTCACGAGGGTCGACTTCCCGGAGCCCACCTCCCCCACGACGGCGACTGTCATCGGGCTCTCGAACCTTCCGGTGACACCGATCACGCCCGCGTCGCATCCCGGATAACGGAAACCGGCGTTCCTGAACTCCACCGAGTCCACCGAGCCGAGCTTCCTGACGCCGCTCCTCTCCGGGGCGGGAGGGAAGTCCATCACCTCGCGCACGCGGTCGATCGAGGCGAAGGCCTGCTTCGACGTCACGAACAGGTTCGGAATGTCGATCATGGGCGCCAGCAGCATGTCGAGATAGACGTAGAAGGCGTACAGGTCGCCGATCGATATCCTGTCGCGGATCACGAACAGGCCGCCCAGGAACAGGACCGTGACCTTGCCGACCTCGCCCAGGACGCTGTAAAGGGACTCGATCACCATCACGAGCTTCGTGATAGACAGGTCTATGGCGAGCCTGGAGTCGAGGAGTCTGCGCAGTCTTCCCGACTGCCCCTTCTCGGCCCGGTAGGCCTTGATGATGGCGATCCCGGCGAACGTGCTGTCGAGCAGGTCGCTGGTGCTGCTGGTGGCCTTCCGGCTCTCCTCCACGCGCTTCCCCAGCTTCCGTTCGGTGCGGTAGAAGATCCAGAGCATGATCGGCAGGGGCACGAGCGACAGCAGCGTCAGCTCGGCGCTCATGAAGACCATCACCCCGAGGCAGAACACCAGCCTGGAGGCGGACTCGACGGCCCGGAATATCCCGGAGCAACTGAACCAGGCGATGCGCGGATACTCGACGATGTCGTCCGTCAGGCGTGTCGAGAGATCCCCGGGGCCGAACTTCGAGAAGAACCTGTAGTCCTTCTTCAGAATCTCGCCGAAGGCGTCGTCCCGCACCTCCATGCCGATCTTGCTGTTCAGCCAGGCCCTCGCTCCGGGGTAGAACCCGGCGACCATCCTGGCGAAGCCCACCGCGCCCAGAGCCAGCAGCAGCTTCAGGAACCTGTCCTCGCTGCCGGGGGCCAGCACCTCCTGCACGTTGTCGAGCAGGTAGCGGAACACCAGCGGGAAGGCCAGCGCCACCGTTGCGGAAATGAGCGTCAGCAGGGCCAGGAACACCGTGTGCAGCCTGTGCGTCCTGTAGTATCTGAAAATCCATCTGAAGTACTTAAGCATTGACGGCCTCCGGCACGAGCTGCAGCCTGCACAGCCCGGCATAGACGCCGCCGCATTCGAGCAGTTCGAGGTGGGTGCCCGTCTCCACGACCTGACCGGCCTGGATCACATAGATCCTGTCGGCGTTGCGGACGGTGGTCAGCCTGTGGGCCACCACGAGGGCCGTCCTCCCCTCGAACAACATGTCCATGGCCTTCTGTATGCGCTTCTCGGTCCCGGGGTCCACCGACGAGGTGGCCTCGTCCAGTATGAGGATCTCCGGCCGGTGCAGCACCGCACGGGCGAAGTTGATGAGCTGCCTCTCGCCCATCGAGAGGTTCTGCCCGCCCTCGGAGATCTCCCCGGACAGCCCGCCCGGAATCCTCTCCAGCAGATCCTCGGCCTCTATCGTGCGCAGGGACTCGATCTGCCTCCTGGCCGGGACCGAGGAATCGAAGACCGTGAGATTTTCCGAGAGGGTGCCGGAGAAGAGGCTCACGTTCTGGAGGACAAGCCCGAGCCTCCTGCGCCAGACATCCAGCCTGAAGCGGCGTATGTCGATCCCGCCGATGGTGATCCTCCCCCCGGTGGGCTCGTAGAACCTCATGAGGAGGCTCACGATCGTGCTCTTGCCTCCTCCCGACGCGCCGACAAGGGCGACCAGGGAGCGCCTGGCGATGACCAGCGAGACTCCCTTCAGCGCCCATTCCGCACGGCCGTAGCGGAACCAGACGTCCTCGAAGCGGATCTCCTCCCAGTCCTCGGGGAAGTCCTCCTCGCCGAGATCCCCGTCGGGCGTACAGGTCTCGGTGGAGAGGATCGAGTTGATCCTGTCGGCCGACGCAAGCGCCCTCTGGACCTGGTTCAGCGTCTCGGAGAACATCACTATGGGCATGAACAGCCTGCGGGTGTACTCGATGAAGAGCACTACCGAGCCCACGGTGATGGTTCCGGCGACGACCCCTCCCCTGCCCGCGGTGAGGATGACGGCCACCGCCGCCACCTCGCACGAACCGAGGAAGCCCCAGAAACCGTACTCCCAGATGGATGCCTTCACCTCCAGGCCCAGGAACCGCCTGCCTTCGCTGGTGAGCTTCCCGGCCGCCACTCCCGTGGCGTTGAAGACCTGGAGCACGGGCACTGCGCGGACATACTCGGCCACGAGGCCGGAGATGCGGGAATACGAAGCCCTGACCTGCGCCCAGAGCTTCCTCATCAGACGGAGCACAGGGATGGTCGCGAGGGTCACCGGCAGCACCAGGAGCATCACGAATCCGGTAATCCGGAGGTTGGTGACGGCCATGATGCCTATCGTGCCCGTCATGAGCATGATGCTTCGCAGGATGGCCATCGAGGTTTCGCTGAAGAGCATCCTCACGCGCTCGCAGTCGCTTTCGACCCGCGCCATCAGCTTGCCCGACGGGAAGGAGTCGAAGAACGACTGGGAAAGGGAGAGCATGTGCTCGAAGACCTTTCCCTTCAGGTCGCGGACTATCAGCAGCCCCAGCTTCGTGGTCACTATGACCTGGGTGTAGAAGACCGTCATCGTGGTCATGAAGACCGCCGCATAGAGGCCGGCGAGCGCAGCGACCCGGCCGGCGGAGCGGGAAGGTATCGCCTCGTCTATCATCTGCCTGAGGATCAGAGGTCCGCAGAGTTCGCCCGCGATCCCGATCAGCAGAAGCCCCGCCGCAAGCGCGAAGGCCCCGGCGTGCGGACCGGCTATCGGCTTGAGACCCCTCCACAGAACACGCAGGGGGTACCTGCGCTGCGGATGGTCGTCGTCATCCATGAAATCGTCGTCGTAATGCATAGCAGCCTATCCCGTTGGAACCTGAGTTGAACCTTTTGCCTGGAACGATTCTACCCGGTACGGCTGCCTTCAGCGGTCAGCCCGTGGGATGAAGCTGCGCTGAGGAGCCTCCGCTAGGAATGCATGAGATAGATGAACATACGGCGGACCTCCCTGGAAACGAGTTTTTGAATTTACGCAAATGCAGGGCCGCCGGTCAATGCGCGATCAGCCGACCGCCATCCGGTCCGCCGTCTCACGGGATGCCGGCGGGGACTCGACCGGGGAGCCTCCGGGCGTATCGACGCGGAGGGTGTTCGCTGCAAGCCGTTTCGTGTACAGGGCTACGAGCGAGGCGGCCACGGCGTGCGGCGTCGGATCGCCAAGAGGTACGGCGGAAGGCCCCGGCCGGTCGGACGGGGTGTAGTAACAGCCGCCCGAGAGCGATTCGAGGGCGGTGTTGTCCCTGTCGTCGCGGCCCAGGACGAGGAACGAGGACGGGCCGGTTCGGAACAGCCTTCCATGCCTTATGAGTTTGGCATTTGTGGAGGTCATGAGGCCCGCGTCACGCAGTGCGGCGAGCCTCCGGCTGTAGATCGGATCGGTGAGAAGGCAGCCGCCGGCGGGAGGAGGATAGGTGAGCCCCCGCTCTGCGGCGAGCGCCATCTGGGGCTTGCGGCCGCGGCCGTTGAGCGCCAGCAGCCTTTCGCGGTCGACGAGCCCTTCCTTCTCGGGATCGGTTGGTTCGAGCAGCTTCGCCGAGAGAGGCCGGATAAGCCTGCCGCCCAGCCCGGAGAGGTTGGCCACGCGCCGGAGGGAGGGCGGACTCTGGGACATCGGCCGCTGGCCCAGAACCTCGCCCGTGAAGACGAAGTCGAACCCCTCGGCCCTCATGACTTCGCCGAGAGTTTCGATCATGGCGGCGTGGCAGTCGATGCAGGGATTCATGCAGGAGCCGAAACCGCTCGGAGGATCGGTGATCAGGGCCATGATCCGGTCCGTGAAGTCGATCTCCCGCCACGGCAGGCCGAGCTGCAAGGCCCCTTCCCTTCCGAGCCCGGCATCGAAGAAGGGGCTGGAGAAGGTCGCCAGGTGAACGTCCACGCCCTGTTCCGAAAGAAGCGAGGCGGCCAGAAGGCCGTCCAGGCCGCCCGAGAAAGCGCCGATGCCTCTGGCTCTGCGGCTCATTCCGAGGTCTCCAGTATGCGCCAGCCCCTCTCCCGGGCCAGCCGGGCCAGCCTCCGCCCGGGACGGACGGCAACGGCTCTCCCGCAGAAACCCATTACATGCCTGTCCCCCCAGGAGTCCCCGTAGGTGACGCAGTCTCCGGGCGGAACGCCGTTTTCGCGGCAATAGGCCTCGACGATACGAAGCTTCTCCTCGCCGAAGGGACGCGGCCCGTCGAGCGAACCCGTCAGCATGCCGCCTTCGGCGCCCGGCTTGCTTCCGAAGATGCATGAGGCCCGGACCGATTCACCCAGCGGCCCCACCAGCCATTCCAGGGAGGCCGAGAGCAGGACCAGCCGCGCTCCTCCCTCGCGGAGGGCGGTCAGCTCGGACACGACACCGGGCCGCATCCTCGGGATCAGGGCGCTCCTGGAGAAGTCATCCGCCAGCGTGCGGACCGCCCGTTCGTCCATTCCTCTCAGGTAGCCCCGGTTCCAGCCGGGGCCGTGGACCAGCGTGGCGGCGGGATGTGCGGCGTAGCCCGCGATGAATCCGGCGAGCCGCCCGGCTCCCAACTCCCCGCGCGAGACGAGATGGAAGAGGAACGACTTCTCGGAGGAACCCCGGATCAGCGTTCCGTCGACATCGACGAAGACGGCGGCCAATGGTGCGGACCTACGGCAGCGGAGGCGCTATCCGGACGCCCAGACCCGTGCCCGGGCTGTTGTCGAACACCTCCGTCACATGCACGACGATGCCCGGGAACAGACGCGGGAACTCGCCGTGGAAGTACGAATGCGCCAGATTGGTGTACGTGACCAGGTCGCGGCTGTACTCCGGCGCGCCGGTGTCCGCGGGGTGTACCAGCTCGGCGATCCCCCTGACCTCGAAGGAGGTGCTGTCGAGGAAGACCAGGGACGTCACGGGGTTCTCCATCAGGTTCAGGAACGTGTGGGTCTCGAAGCTGGGAGTCGCGTACAGCTCGAGGGTGATGAGTCTTGTCCTGTCGAAGTTGGCGGCGTCGCCGTAGAGCGAGGCGAGAGTCGCGATCCTCTCGGGCAGCGGCGCATCGGCCGTGTCGCTCATGTGGCGGATCAGCTCCTTCACCCGGCTGCGCGAGGGGCACATTCCGATGCCCTTGAAGGCGTTGTTGATCTCGAGAAGGCTGTCCCTGCGTCTGACCCCGCAGGTCGCCATCGCGGCGTTGTGAGGACCGGCGAGCGAGGGGCCGGAACCGCCCTTGCCGGACATCATGTCGGATATCGAATCGAGCATCGCGCGCCTGGCCGCGAGGTTCCAATCCATGAAACGATCCGGCAGCGGCGTGACGGGATAGTCCGTCCAGACACCGCCCGTCCTGGCGCGGATGATGCCGTCGTCTTCGCCAGAAAGATCGACGTTGTCCTGCCTGAATAAACCCGAGTCCCACAGCGCGACCCCGCCGTGTTCTAGATCGCCCGCTTCGGCGCGCCGCCCGAGGATTCCGCCGGCGACCGAACCGAGGACAGCGGCGATGCCAGCCCTGCCGGCCCTCCTGAAGAACTGTCTCCGATCCATGTCATCCTCCAGTGCTTTCCAGGATGGAAAAACTCCGCTATTTTCTCATTCCATCATCTCTAAGACGGAGGAGTTCTCTTGTCCAGACTCGGAGATCTCGCCGAAAAGGGCGACTACGAAGGCCTGGAAGGCCTTTGGCTCGACATGCTGCCCGGATCGCTCGACCCGGTGGAAGCCTCGGAAGCCCTGTGCATACTGGTCCGTAACGGCCAGGCATCGCGGGCATCTGGCCTCCTCGAGATCGCGCTGGAGGAGACGGACCGTTCGGAACGCACCGCCTCCCTCCTCGAACTCTGCGCGCCCTGCTTCGGAGTCGACGAGAACCTCAGGGCTCATCTCGTGGAGATGCTCCGCGACAGGCACATCATGCTCGGACCGCTGGAGAGGTATCTGTCCGACTCCGGGCTGCTGACGCCCGGCTGCATCGTCTCCGAGGCCTGGGCCGGATTCTCGAAGCTGCTTCGGTTCGCCGAGGAGAACTGGGTCGTCCACCCCGTCCTCGGCGCGGGGCGGATCAGACGGATCGGAAGAACCTCGGCCACGGTCGATTTCAGCTCCAGCAGGAATCACGACATCTCCCTCGACAATCTGCTTTCCACGACGGCTCCGGCAGCCCCGGACGATGTCGCCGTGCTGAGGCGCATCGACCCGGCCGCGTTCTCGGCCCTGTGCGCCGACCCTGCGTCGCTCCTGGAGAAGCTGCTGGACGAGGGCGGCGGCCGCGTGGAGAGGCAGTCGCTCGGACCGGTGCTGGGTGAGGAAGCGGCCTCGCTCTGGAAGTCGATGAGGGAGGCGGCCCGGCCGGCTGTCGGCCTGCTCGAAAGCCCCGACGTCATCGAGAGAGTACGCGGGGGTGGCCTGGAGGAGGCCCTCAGGGCGATGCTGAAGCTCAAGCGGCCGCTCTCCGAGAAGGTCGAACGCGCCGCGGCCATGCTCCGGGCGGCTCCTGAGGAGGAGCAGACTGCGGCAGCAAGTGCACTGCTCGCGGACATGCCGGACCCGAGGAGCGTAGAGGCCGGAGCCAGATTCGAGCTGCACTGGACTCTGCTGCAGATATCCGGAGGCGATCCGGGCTCCCTGTCCGGGCTGGTCGATCCTGTTCCCGTCCGCGCGCTGCAGGCTCTGAGCGAGATCGGCACACCCAGATGCCGGAAGGACTACATCGCGCTCTGGGTTTCCAAAGTGCAGACCCACGCGCTCGAGGAACTCGTGAAGCACCTTCCTGCGGGCCAGCGTCCCATGCTCCTCGAAGCCGCCGCCTCGTCCCATCCCGGCTGGGCGGACGGGTTCCTCCGGGAGCTCGTCTTCCATGGAAGCGATCCTGACCTTCTTCTCTGGGCGGCCTCCGTTCTGCTCGCCGAAGGTCTGGAATCCCCGGAGGAGACCAGGGCGGTCATCCGCGCCGCCCTTGACTCGATCCCCAGAGGACGCGCGGACAGCCAGAGGCGGGCCTCCAGAACGATCGTGGAGAAGGCCGGGGATGAGTTGAGGTCGTTTCTCGCCGGCCTGGACGCGAGGAAACTGTCGAATCTTTCCGGTCTGCTCGACGAATGCGGGCCGGCTCACGAAACCGGGCTCTGCCTGGAGATCAGACGGGAATCCTCCGGCCGCAGCGCGGACTCGGGCCGCGCCTACTACTTCTGGGAATCCGACTTCGTCTTCGATTCCCCCGGTGCCATCAGGAGACGGGCGGAAGCCATCGAAAAACTCAGGACAGTAGAAATCCCGGCGGCTGCGGAAGCCGTCGGCGAAGCGGCCGCCCACGGAGACCTGTCTGAGAACGCCGAATACAAGGCGGCGCTGGAGAGGCGGGATCTTCTCCTCGAACGGCTCTCCAGGTGGTCCGACGAGTTCGGCCGGCTGAGGCCGTACCCTTCGGGCGACATCAGCTCCTCTGTGAGTTCGCCGGGCACGGGCGTAAGACTGGAGGGCGCCGACGGAGAGATCACTTTCCACCTGACAGGTCCTGTCGAAGCCAGGCCGGAGGACGGCCGGGTGAACTACCTCGCGCCGCTGGGCGCGGCCCTGCTGGGCAGGAGGAGGGGCGAGGAAATCGAACTCCCCGGAAGGGACGGGGTTTTCACGGTCAGGGACATTTTCCCGCTGCCGGGAGAGGAGGAGGCTTGATCTGCTCGCGCTGCGGCAGGGAGGACGCACGCACCGCCGGCTCCTTCGGAGCCGTGTGCGAGGGTTGCGGATGCTACCTGCACACCTGCGACCAGTGCCGTCTCTATGACGTATCCTCCAGGCTGTGCGCCTCCTCTACCGCCGAACAGCCGGGCGATCCGGGCCACAAGAACTTCTGCGAGGAGTTCGAACCGTACGATCGCCTCCGGGGCGACTCCGGCAAGACCGGCTCCTCCGACGCCGGACAGAGATTCACGGATCTCTTCGGCGGCAGGTGATCCCGATGCCGTCCGCACCGCAGGGCAACCGGGGACTACGGCCGGAGGGCGGCCCCTCGATCGGTCCGGCCGTCCGAATGCGGCCTGCATGGGGCGCGTTGATCCTTGTCGCGACCCTTCTCTTCCTCTGGCTCTATGCAACCGCTCCCCGGAACATGCTCAGGGCGGTCGAGGGGGCTCTACTCCTCGTCCCGGCAGCGGTGCTTCTCAGGCATGGCTCGCTCGGCCTCCTTTACGTCGCGCCTCTCGTATTCAGCTTCGGCGGGGCCGACATCGGCCTGGGCCACTTCCATCCCACCTTCGCCACTCTCTTCTGCTTCGCGGTGACGATCCTCTGGCTTCTCGAGAAGATCGTCCGCGACGAATCCTTCAGAATCCCGTGGAAGGCCGGGCTGGGGGTCTGCCTCATGGCGGCCGCCGTGCAGACGGTGAGCATCGCGCTGTCCGTCCATGTCTGCGGGCAGCACGTCTGGAACGCCATAAGGGAGGGCTGGAGCCTCTTCCTCTTCATGCCCGTGGCCTTAGTGACGGTTGACCGGGTGAGGACGGGAAGCCAGGCCCTCTGGCTCGTGCGGAGCATCGTCCTGTCTCTTCTCGTGACAGCCGCCTCGGGCATCTTCGAGTATCTCGGCATCGAGGGCTTCAGTCGCATCGACATCGAACTCGGCTACGTCTATCGGGGAAGGGTGGACGCCTCCTTTCCGGGAGCGAACGTGTTCGCGGGCTTCCTCGAACTCACGGTCCCCGTGGCCCTCGGTCTCGCGCTGCACGAGAAGTCCAGGGCGTGGAGAACACTATCCCTTGCAGCCTTCGCAGCCGGCTTCGCCGCCACCCTCTTCACCTTCTCGCGCGGCGGCTTCCTCATGACGGTGCTGGGATCGGTTCTGGTGCTCGCCGTAAGGTTCAGAAGGCGGCCGGCCCTCCCGGCGGCCTTCCTCGCCCTGATCGTCTATGTGATGGCGAGCAACGCGCACGTTTTCGCGAGGCAGCTCAGCCTGGTCACCGAACCGTCGGACGTCGTGAACCAGCCGACCCTCGTCCACAGGTACATCACCTACAGGAGCTTCTGGAACGACTTCCTGGATCGCCCGTGGACCGGCGTGGGCTGGGGGGCTCTCGGTTTCTTCACAGGCCGGACGCAGATCTACACGTTCTGGGACATCAGGCACACCATTTCGACCAGCGACATCCCCCATTTCGGCGGCGGCAACAGCCTCTTCCTGAACCAGGCCGTCAAGGGCGGAATCGTCTCTCTCGTCTCCCTGGCCCTTCTCGTCGCCGGAGTGGCGGCGGCGGCCGTCTTCTCGATGCGCCGGGGCCGGTCGACGGCCGCGATGGCCATGGTCTGCTCACTGGTGGGTTTCGCCGGGCACCAGCTAGTGGATCATCTACTCAGATGGCCGCAGATCAACGCCTTCTTCTGGCTCGGCATAGGAACCATGATCTCGCTTTCCATCCCGGAGGATCCGGCTTCGCCGGAAGGCGTCGACGGCTCCGGGCTGGGCGGAATCCGCCGGGAGGGCTGATGGGCCGGGAGAAGGGAATCAGGCTGAACGGCACATACACCGCGATGAGCGTGCTGTTCGACACTTTCTCCATCGCCGTTTCGCTCTTCCTGGCAGACCTGGTCAGGCACGGCACGGAAATGCTCGTCAACCCGCTGCCCCTGCTGGGGACGTGGGGCTTCTACTCCATCCTCGCCCTTCTGCTCTCCGACATGGAAAGCGTCCATCACGCGAGAACGGCCGTGAACCGCTGGCTCCTCGCATACAGGCTCATCCGGATCGCGCTCATCGTCACGGTGTTCTACGTGATCGCGGCCTTCGTCTTCAGGCTGCCCTCCCGGTGGTTCATCCACAGCCGCCTGGTGATCGGGATGGTGTTCGTCCTCTGGAGCGCCACGGCGATAATGCTCAGGCTCATGCTGCCCTCCTTCATCGTCCTCCTGTCGCGGACGGGGCTGCTCCGGATTCCGGAGGTCAGGATACTCGCCTTCGGTGATCCGGCCATCATCGCCAGGATCACGGCCATGCTGAAGAAGTCGTCCCTCTACAGGCGTTTCCTGCGTTTCGAGACCTGCGCGGAGCCCTGCCCCCCGGATGTGTCCGAGAGGCTCGAGTACTGCCTCAGGCGCATGCGCGAGTGCGGCTGCGACGACCTCTGCATAGTCGAGGACGATCTCAGTTTCGACATTGTCGCCCCCTTCATCACGAGGTGCTTCTCCGAGGGGATCTCGCTCAGTTTCTACTCCTCGATCTTCGAAAACATCGGCTACTACGACCCCTGGATCAGCTTCCCGGACAGGCCGGCGGTCGTGTTCTTCACCCCGCCCATGTCCGGGGCCGGCGAAAAGTTCTGGAGGGTCGTGGACGTGGTCCTGTCGTCGGTCGCACTGATCCTGCTGCTGCCCCTGTTCGCCGTGGTGTCGGTGATGATCCTGCTCGGCAGCCCCGGCCCGGTCTTCTTCCGGCAGAAGAGGATCGGCCTGAACGGGAAGCCGTTCGTGTTCATGAAGTTCAGATCAATGAGGAACACGACCTCTTCCAACGTGAAGGCCCACAAGGACTACTTCGCCAAGTACGCCCTGGGCATCGCGGCCGACACGGACAGCGACAGCGGCTTCAAGCTGAGGAGTGACGACCGCGTGACCTGGATCGGCAGGATAATCAGAAAGACGTCGATCGACGAACTGCCGCAGCTCCTGAACGTGCTCCGGGGGGACATGAGCCTGGTGGGGCCCAGGCCGTGCATCGCCTACGAGATGGACTACTACAAGGGCTGGCAGAGAACCAGGTTCTCGGTGAAACCCGGGCTCACGGGCATCTGGCAGGTCTACGGCAGAAGCAGGCTCCCCTTCGACGCCGCCCAGTTCCTCGACCTGTGCTACGCACTGAAGAGGTCGGTCGGCCTGAACGTCAGGCTGCTGCTCAAGACGATCCCGGTCGTGTTCTTCGGCCGCGGCGGATACTAGGCCCTTACCGCCCCGCCCGCCGGAGCCCATCCACCGGTTGCCGATTCCGCACTCCGTCGCCGCCGTCGGCCGTCAGTGCCGGATGACCTCCTCCATCCAGGCGCGATAATCCCCGGACAGAGCCGTGATGTTGCTTATGACTATCTCGGGAACCTCATAGGGATGGCGGCTTTTCACCAAGGCCTCCAGTTCCGGAGTGAGGTCGAGGAAGGTCTTGAGGCGCACCCTCCACTCCGCCGCCGCCTCAATCCCGCCCTTCCAGGAATAGACGCTCGTGATGGGGCCGTCGACCTGAGCGCAGGCCGCCAGCCCCGCCTCGACCGCCGCCCTTCCGATACTCTTCCCCAGATCAGGGTCGGGGACGGTCGTGACGAGTTCAGCCGCGGGTCGCGACATGACGCACCTCCAGATTTCAGAGCCGGGGGCCTTCGTTCATCGTCCAGAGTCTTCCGAAGCGGCGGCAGGCCAGGCCCGCCAGAGCGAGGCCCGGCAGAAGCAGGACAAGGAACAGGAGCAGGCCGCCGATGGAGACCGCCCCGCCCTCGAAGAGGCGCGAGACGGTCTGCAGGGTCCAGGGCTCTATTGACGGCAGCAGGGCCCTCAGCCCGAGGGGAAGACCTACAGTCAAGGCGAGCAGGGTGATGGAGTACCACTGCTGGGCGTTCCGGGTCGACGATGCAGTAAGCGAGACGTGGAGCCCGGTGGCCGAGCACAGCAGCGAGAGGGGCAGACCGAAGGCCAGGGCCGCCAGCATGTCGCCCGGCCCTGCAGACGGCCTCGACATGATTGCGGAGTAACATTTGTAGCAGGCCATCGCGCAGACTGTGAACGCCATAGCCAGGACTACGGGCAGGAGGAGCTTGCCGAGCATCAGTTGGAACGGGCTCACCGGCGTGCAGAGCGTCGATTCCAGCGTCTTCCTGTCGCGCTCGCCGGCAATCGCGTCCACCGCGAGCGGTCCGACCAGGTAGAGCGGGATCAGCGCGAACACGACCACCGATGCGCGGGGATCATCGAACCGGGTCGGAACAAAGACGCCCATGAGAATGCAGTACGCGGCGATGAGTCTCACGAATCCAATACGGCCCAGCGTGTTCCTGAACTGTATCCAGTCGCGGCGCATGACTGCGGCGGTCATTCCGACCCCGCCCTGTCCATGAAGATGTCCGTGAGGGAATGCACCACGGGCCTGAACTCGCATACCCGTATGCCGGAGGCCACCAGTTCGGCGAGTGTGTCCGCGGCGGAAAGCCCCGAGTCCAGCAGAAAGAATCCGTCATCGCGGCGCTCCAGCGGAGCACCGCGCCAGGAGACCGCGCCCGATTCCGACTTCACGAGGTATCCGCCCGCTCCTTCGGCATCGCCGCCGTCCGGCGGGCCTTCGAACACGCTTCGGCCGTGGTTGATGATCGTGACGGAGGAACAGAGTTCCTGAGCCTCCTCCAGATTGTGCGTGGAGAGGATCACCGTCCTGTCGCGCGACATTCCGGCGATGACGTCGCGTATCCTGGCGGAGACGACCGGGTCGAGCGAGGATGTAGGTTCGTCCAGAATCACTATCTCGCCGGGAACCATGAATGTCCTTGCCAGCGCGGCCAGCCGCCTGTTCCCGGTGGAGAGCGATCCGGTCCGGCCCGTGTTACCGCCCTCCATGCCGACGGCCTCGATGGCGGCGGATGCGGCCCTCTCGGCTTCGCGGCCGGTCATGCCCCAGAATCCCGCCCAGCAGACGAGGTTTTCGAGCACGGAAAGCCCGGGCAGAAGGCCGTCGTCGGAGGGCAGAATCGAGAGAAGCCTTCTCACGCCGGGATCCCGGCGGGGCGTCCGTCCCAGCACGGAAACGCTCCCGGACGCCTCCCGGAGGAGGCCCGTGATCGCCCTGATTGTGGTGGTCTTCCCGGCCCCGTTCCGCCCCAGCAGGCCATGGACCGTGTTTCGCTCGACGGTCATGTCCAGGCCGTCGAGAACTCTGTTCCGGCCGTAGTCCACGGCAAGGCGCTCGATCAGAACGGCCGGATCAGACATTGGAGCCGCCTTCCATGCGGGACAGCACGTCCGCCAGGCTTCTGCAGAGAAATGCGAACAGTTCGGCCCCCTTCGCGGGGGAGGCCTGGCGGGCATCGACACCGGCAGGACCGTCCGGATATGCGGCCTTCCACTCCTCTGCGGTCATCGGACCGGAAGGCGAGGGCGGATACTGCCGCACGGCGCCGGCAGCGGGGATGAATTCCGGGAAAAGGTGCATGTAGATCGACACTTCGGCGGCTGTGGCGTGGAACCCGCTGCGCCCGTCGAAGAGTTTCAGCTCGAGTTCCTGAGCGCCGGGAAGATTCCAGTAGCCCATGTACTCGAGCCTGACCCCCGGGTGCCCGGGCCGGAGCCTTTCCAGCGCGGCCTCGACGGGACGGCGGTTCCCGCCGTGGCCCGACAGGAAGACGATGACCCTCGCGCCGTGGATGACGAAGCTCCGCACGATGTCCTCCACCGCGAGGGAGAGGGTGTTCGCGGAGAGGCTCACCGTGCCGGGGAAGCCGGTGTGGCACTCGGAAAAGCCGAACGGCAGCGGCGGAGCGCAGCACACCCCGGCGGCCCGCGCCGCCTCGCGGCAGATCGCGTGGGCGACGGCCGTGTCGCACGACAGGGGCGCCAGTTCTCCGTGCTGCTCAGTGCTGCCCAGCGGCACCACGACGACGGGGCGAACACCAAGCAGCGCGCCGGCCTGAACGCTGGTGAGTCCGGACAGATCCATGTTCGAGCTTGTCCTCCGGTTGTGCCGTAAACATATAGCCAACGGAGGGTAAACATACGTGAAACGAACGGTGATCGAAGTCCGCGGCATGCGGTTCGCCCGGATTGCGGTCAGGACCAGGCTGATCCTCAAGGGCGACGACCTCGTCGAGGCCGTATCCGAGGGACTTACACAGGCGGGTCTGACCCCATCGGCGGACGACATCCTGTTCGTCAGCGAGAAGGCCGTCGGAGCGAGTCAGGGCAGGTACTTCCTGCTCGACGACGGATCGCTCGTCGCGCGGCCTCTCGCGAAGTTCCTGTCCCGCTTCGTCACGAGGACACCCTCCGGGATCGGGCTCGGAATGCCGGAGACCATGGAATGCGCTCTCCGGGAGGTGGGGACGCCGAGGATCCTCCTCGCAGCATCGGTGTCCGCAATAACCAGACTTTTCGGCCACAGGGGGGATTTCTACCGGATTGCGGGGCCGCTCGCCCGCTCGATTGACGGGCCGACACGGGGCACGATCCCGCCCTTCGACAGAGCGGTCAGCCTGGCGCCGCTGGAACCGGACGCCGTCTCCCGGAGGCTGTCGGAGGCCTTCGGCTGCAGGGCTGCCGTCGTGGACATCAACGATCTGGGGGGAAACGTGCTGGGAAGCTGGCCCGGGTCGATCGACAGTAGCCTCCTAGTCGAAATCCTCTCGGACAATCCACTCGGTCAGGGGCGGGAGAGTACCCCCGTGGGGATTATCAGCGCTCTTCGCTCCTGAAGAAGATGCCGTTCAGGATCGTGGTGGCCAGGGAGACCAGCACGGCGGCCAGCAGGGCCCACCAGAAGCCCTCGATCCAGAATCCGTGCACCACGGTGCGGGCGATGAGCAGGAAGGCGGCGTCGACCACGAATCTGAAGAGTCCGAGGGTCAGGAGATAGAACGGGCAGGTGAGGAGCCGGATGACGGGTTCGGCCAGGGCGTTCAGAAGCCCGATCAACAGGGCGGTCCAGAGGACCGGGGCGATGCCGTCGAACTCCATTGAAGGGCCGAGCAGCAGCGATACCAGGTACAGCGCGACCGCTCCCACCGCCCAGGAGACAAGAATCTTCTTCATGAAGGAATTATAGGAAGGAAGGGCGGCCGATGACCATTGTCTCGATCCTCTTCTTGCTTCTCCCGTCCGCGGTTCAGTTCGACGATGCTCTGGAGTTCCTCTCGGACAACTCCCCTTTATGCGACCTGGTACCGGCCTATGCCGAAATCCTCTCGGAGAACGTCAGGCTCGCCCTTCTGGCGCGTGGTCAGGTCTCATGGGGCGCCCTGGTGCCCGATTCCGTGTTTCTCGATTATGTCCTGCCGGTTCGGGTGAGTCAGGAGCCCGTCACGGACTGGAGGCCGCAGTTCTTCGCCGAACTGCTTCCGCTGGTCGCCGATGCCCCCGGTATCGAGGCCGCCGCCGTCCGGGTGCTCGCGTGGTGCGACGCGAACGCGGACTTCATGCAGACACAGAGGCGGGACCAGTCGCCCCTCGTTACGCTCGCAAGCGGGACGGGACGCTGCGAGGAGCTTACGATCCTTCAGATGGACGCGCTCCGCTCCGTCTGCATCCCGTGCAGGCAGGTCTATACCCCGTGGTGGATGACCTGCGACAACAACCATGCCTGGACCGAGGTCTGGACGCCCGAAGGCTGGGTGGCGACCGAGTCGGGGCTGGGCGTGGATTCGCTCGACCAGCCGACATGGTTCTCGGCCAACGCATCTCGATCCGCCGTCGTCGTGGCGGTGGTTCAGGATTCGGTTCCGGGCGCGCTCCTCAGAAGGGGTCACGCCTCGCTCCTCAACATCACCTCCAACTACGCGGACACCGGTTTCATAAGAACCGAAGGCTCGTTCGGCGGGCCGGTGTACGTGTCGATAGTCAACTGGGGCGCACTCAGACCCGTCACCAGGCTCGTTCCGGGAGTCGATTCACTCGAGCTGGGCTGCGGAACCTACATGCTCTCCTGGGGGTGGCCCGTCTCCTGCCTGACCGTTGAGGTCACGGCGGGAGAAACCGTGGTCGTGACGCCCGTGGACGGGGGGCCGCTTCCCGGTTCGACAATGCTGAACGTGGAGGAGGAACATTGATAGTACTGCTTTCGATCCTTGCGCTCCTGACGCCGGCGGAGCGTGACAGCCTCCTCGCCCACACGCCCGGCAACGACGCCTTCTGGTCCGAGGTCCTGTCCGGGAGCGAGGGCGCGATGCTCGACTGCATCGACGGACTGTTCGCGACGATTCCCAGGCTCGACAGGCTCGAAATGACTTCGGAAGCCCTGATGGATCACGCCATAGGCGCCCTGGATTCGCGGGAAATCTGGTTCGAGTCCATGCCGGACTCGATCTTCCTGAACTTCCTCCTGCAGTATCGGTTCGACGAGGAGCCGGTCTCCCCGTACAGAACGCCTCTCGTGACCTACTGGACGACGTGGATTGCGGATACAGACACCACCGTCGCAGCCGTAACCGAGAGCATAGCGCGGAGCATCGGCAGGATGAGGGTCAGACCGTACGACTTCATGGGCGGAGTAGCCTCCCCCTGCGACGTGCTCGCCTCCGGCGGCGGAACGCCCGTAGAGCTGAGGGTTCTTCTGGGGTCGAGCCTCAGGGCCCTCGGCATCCCCGTTCGTCCCGTGCTGGGCTGGTTCCAGGGGCCCGAGGGGCGCGAGAGCGGATGGCTCGAGTACTGGAACGGCGACGGCTGGGCCCAGCTTCCTCTCCTGTCCGACAGTCTGCCGGACGGTTTCGCGGGGCTGTCCCTCGCGGTGGCCGGCGGCGAGTACATCACCGGAGAGATCGTCCCCTGCGGCAAGATCGCCTTCCAGCCCGTCTCCGTCGCATCCGACAGCCTGCTTTTAGCGGTCTCCATCCCCTGCCCGGGGCGCTATGTCGCGCTGGACTGGCTGGATACCGACCCCGCCGTCCCCTGCTCCGTCGAGCTCGGGGAGGGGGCGTACATGATCCACCTGTCGAGGAGACTCTCTTCCGGAGCGGTTCGGCTTGCGTCGATGCCGGTGGATGTGGTCGCGGGAACGACGGTGCCGGTCCACCTGCAGGATCTGGAGAACTCCCTGCACTGATCAGGGCCGGCCGGGATGACGGAATTACATTGATCGAGTCAGGACGCTAAGTTGACAGTCTGGAAGGGCTGCCCGTATCTTCCAGCCGCGTGACGCTGGGGAGTCGTCCAATGGTAGGACAGCAGACTCTGGATCTGTTTACCGGGGTTCGAATCCCTGCTCCCCAGCCATCTAGATCTCCCCGCCGCGACACTCCCGGACTCAGAAACCGCATATGTTCGATCGTATTGCAGAACCCGTGAACGAGGAGACCCGGGAGACGGTCGCTTCGCCGGAGCAGATTGATCCGGTCGACATTTTCAAAAGACTTGTGGACGAGCCGCACAGAGTGAAGTACCCCCGGGAGGAATTGAGCCCGGACCGTCCGGGCGGGAGGCCGCATTGCCGAAAATGCTTTCCGTCACCCTGATCTTCGCCGTGCTCGCCATCACGGGCACCGGCTGCACCAAACGGCACTCCGGGGCTTCATCCCTGGTTACGCTCTCGACCGACACCATCACCGTGGAGGATGCGGCCGGAGCCTGGCTGCGACTGGACCAGGGGGAGCGTGACGCCTACCTCGCCGGGGACGACCCTGCCGGGAGCTTCGTGACTGCGCTCGCCCGGAAGGTGCTGGTCGAGGAGGCGCTGGAATCGCTAGGCTATCTTTCCGATCCCGCGATGGTCGCCCTCGAGAGGGCATGGGCGAGGCGCGGAGCGGTCATCAGGACGCAGGAGATCGTCACATCGACAGTCGAGCCTCTTGTCACCGAAGAGGATATCGCGTTCTTCGCGGAGAACTTCGACAGGGTCGTCTGGTACACGGTCGACCCCGGAGGGCCAGGCGAGAGCGTACCGGCCCCCTGCTACCTGTCGGAGATGGATCCCGCTGTCGGCGGACTCCTCGCGTCTATCGAACCGGGCGGGGTCGCCGAGGGGCCGGAAGGGCTGGTTGTGAGGCTGGACTCGCTGTACAACCCCCATCCGGGAGGCCTGGCCGAGTTTTTAGACGACTCCGTCGAGATCAGGGAGTACGCCAGGCGACGCCTGACTCTGGTGAGAACCTTCGAGTCGCTCGACCGGATGACCGATTCCATATCGGCCGCCCACCCGCCATCCATCGACACCGCGGCGGTCCGGAAGCTCGAAGAGCTGCAGAATGCGCACCCGGGAGCCCTGTCCCCTGAAACCCTGCTCGTCTCCGACATAGGCAGCCTGACCCTCGTCGACATGTACATGGAGATCGAGCTCATGGGAGTTGCGATGCAGACCCTCGTGGACCCGGCCTCGTTCATCGGCGATGCGGTTGACCGGGCCTGGCAGGGGATGGCGATGACAGACTGGCTCGCGCTGACGGATCCGGCAGTCGGCGACGAGAACGCCCGATGGGCCCGGGGGCGGATGCTGTCCGCCGCAGCCGACCGCCTGTTCGAGGACGTCATGGCCGGCTGCGCCGACCCGACCGATGCCATGGTCCGGGANNGATATGTTCGAGGACTATCGGACGGCGCTGACTGCAGGCAATGCCGGCGCTCTCGCATCGGGTGCCGAGCCGCTTCCGGGCCTGGCCCCGGAAGGCTCTACAGGCAGCCTTACGAGGCCGCTCACCAAAGAGGAGGTGCCCCTCGACGCCGGAGAGGAACTGTTCTCGATAGATCCCTCGGACACCACGAGCTGGACCCCGCCCTACGCCGTCCCCGGAACCGACTTCTTCGCGGCTTTCCGGCTGGTCGGGATCATCCCGTCGCACGAAGCCGCCTTCGAGGAGATCGAGGAGGATGTCCGCCGGTCGGTGAGGATGCGGCTGGTCGAGGAGCGGACTCTGGCCTGGCTGGACAGTCTGGCGGCCGAGTACGGGATGGTGGTGGACGACGAACTTCTCCGCTCTATGCCGTGCGATCCATCGGACTGGCTCTAGCCTGCCGGACTTGACGCCGGGCCACTATGCTGGATAGTAGGGATGGTTGTATAATTGTTTTTATGTGTGGGCTGACCCCGGCTCCGGGGTGGTTGCCTCGGATGGGGGTCAGTCGGTGGAAGAGGAGGAGGGATGAGACTGTTTATTGCTGCTTTGTTTCTGGTGTCGTTCACGGCGTTCGCATCCGACGCCGTAGATGACATCTGGACTCCCGTTCCCGAATACTCGGGCACCATGCAGGGCGGCTCGGTGTGGAACGGCCCGCTCGCGGTCCTGTTCGACAACGGCCCGTTCGTCAACAGCCCCGGCACGGGCTACGGCGGCGCCGACGAGTCCAAGATGGACGAGCTCGAGAGTACCTACGGCTTCGGCTGCCAGTACACGGTCGGTAACCGTCTCGCCGACCAGTTCGAGATTCCCGACGGCTCAAACTGGAACATCACCTCGATCTCCTTCTTCGGGTACCAGACGGGTTCCGGGCCTGTATCCCCGTTCACGGGCGTCTACATGGCCGTCCATGACGACTTCCCCGCGACAGGCGCCATCGTCTACGGCGACCCCGACACCAACTTCATGACCTCTACCGCATTCGCCAACTGCTACAGGGTTCTCTCCACCGGCTCGGGCAATTCGGACAGGCCCGTGATGGTTCTCGTCTGCGAGTTCACGGACCTCACCCTGAGCGCGGGCACCTACTATCTCAACTGGTCATTGACCGGCAGCGGCTCCTCCGGCCCCTGGGCCGGCCCAGTCACGATCACCGGCCAGTACGACACCGGTGACGCCTTCCAGTACACTTCGTCAGGCTGGAGCCTGCTGGCCATGGGCGGAACCGGCGCCCCCCAGGGGATGCCGTTCATAATCGAGGGCGACGACATCGGCGCCCTCCAGAGCGAGACCTGGGCCGGGATCAAGAGCCTGTTCAACTGAGGATCGTTTCCCCGGAGAGGGCGCGGCGCAAGCCGCGCCCTCTTCTTTTCGTCCCGGCCCGGGGAGTTCGGGACATGATACGGACCGCTCCGGCTCCGTTAGAGTAGCTGCCAGCAGCATCCATTGTCGCGCGGCCGAAAGCGTCCTGCGGTGGTCAGCCAAGCTTCTCAACCGTTCGTGTCGAAGAAGGGGATCAGAGGGAAAGACCCGCTATCCCCGCCAGGTCCGCGTAGTTGCTGCTGAATCTGTTGATCGCGAGGTCGAGGAAATATTCGTCCTCCGGATCGTCCATCAGGACGTAGCGCTCCGCGCCTCTCCCTCCCCGACGAGCACAGGATGACGACAGCAGGCGTGCCGAGTGTGAAGACCAGGTGATCCGGCCTCACCACGAAAGCGGCTCCGCCCAGCAGCCCGAGCAGGACGGCCCGTGGCCGGCGGGCGAGGAAGGCGCCGATGTAGAGCGTCAGCCATGCCATGGCGAACATGGTGTCCATGCCGCTGGTGAAATGGAAGGCGATGTCGTGCGATGCGAAGGCCGCAGAGAACAGAATGAGGAACAGAGCCGCGCGGCGTGCGGTAGGATCCCGACCCGCAGCCTTCAGCAGCAGGCGCGTCAGGAGGGCGAGGAACGCCAGACCGCAGACGGTTCCCGCCAGGAGCAGCGGAAGGACGGGGTCACCGGGAAGTAGTATCCTGAGGGGGATTATCACGGAAAGGAATGCCGGCGAGGTCAGCCCCCAGGCCGGCTCCCCACCGGGGTTCGGCGCGAACCGTCCTTCCGAGAGCACCGTGTCTGCGTACCTGGTGAACATGAACGAGTCGTCCATGAGAGTGGATGCGGTGAACCTCGTCCAGATCGACAGGACGAGGATCGCTGCGAAGGCCGCCGAGAGAAGCGGCGCAGCCGCATGGAACGAGCGTCGGATTCCGGTGTCGGCGATGACGGATCCCTTCGGTACGGCAGCATGCGACAACTAGAGTTTCGAATGCTTCGGATAATCTGAGGGATGACGCGCCCCGGCGCTACTCCTGGCAGCAACGCCGTGGGTCCGGTTCAGCACGCTTCCGGACATCCGCGACGGTTATGAATCATCGTGCTCACTAAGTCGGATTATCTATGACGACGGATACCCGGGCGTGGGCCCTGGGAGAACAGGCTCAACGCACAGCCTGGCTGCGAGCTTCCGGGTCAGGTGGATGTCCGATGCCATCTTGATCGCGGTTTTCGATCCCCGTTCATTTCCCGATGCGAAGCAGAACTGAAAGAGTGGAACAACGCCGCTCCGGTTCTTTCATACTGAACAGGTCACCCTGGGCACTTTCTGTGCTGTAGAATTGCGCGGCATGGACCCCTTTATCTGAATGCGTCTGCGCCGGGGAGGTCGAAGACGAACACCCCGGGATAGTCCAGCGGGTCCATCGTGAAGGCCAGCAGACCGCAGTCAGAACCAGACCACCAGAGCGGACCTGTCTCCTGGAGATCCCCGAGACCTTCGATACTGGCCGAACCAAGCAGCAACAGCATTATTCTCTTATCCGAAAGATAGATACTTGAGGGTAATCCTGTTCAGGATCATATGAGAATCCAGCGATGCCCCATGGTGTCACTCTGACATCGAGGTATCTGGCTCTAGTTGGAGAATCTTCAAGACAAGCTATTCCTGTCAGGATGCCTTGCTGACTATAGAGCCGAAAAGCAGGAGGGTTACTTCCTCCAATTCGCGCCCAAATACGTGAATTGGAATCAATTCCTAAAGAGGTAACTGCGGGCCAAGCATCCGGTGGCGTATATGTTGCTCGCAACCCCATACGCTCTGTATACCAAGAATAATAGTCATACTCTTCCTGCTTCTCATCTGCGCTTAGGGAAACAGGTTCGCACTTATCCTCTATACATAGAAGTATTTCGCCTGAAGGGGAATATTTCGTGATTCGAACCATTGATTCTGTAGATTCAGAGACATAGATATTTCCATCGATGTCGGAAGCGACTATTGGCTGTTCCATGCAGATTCGGAGATACTCAGAGTCCGCAAAATCAACTACACTCGAATCCCTCCAAAAGACAACTACAGGTTGGTTTTCGTTGAGGTTAAATGTTCGATACTCTGCAATTCTGCAGGGAGTTTGACCGCTAAACACAACATTCGATGTTAGAGCAGCGATGGTACCAGTCGAATCGATCCCTACCATTTTCAGGAGCATCGGTCGTGTGTACTCATCCTTCAGAAACAACCAGGCCCCAGATTCAACATCAAAACCATTCAGTCCGTTTACGTCCGAAACAAGAAGTATTCTCCCGCAAACAGCCGCTGAATGAGGTTCTATAAACTCCCCTGGTCCTTGGCCGATTGATCCATAGCTTTGCAAGTATTCTCCAGACGCAGAATAGCGTCTGATACACACGAGCTTGGAATCAACAGTGATGATAGTGCTGTCAGGACAAAAGCAAAGATCGACAATTTCGGCAAAACCATAATTGTCATCTATTTGGATTGACGTTATTGTATGGACAGCCTGTACATACGTAGTGTCAACAGCGGCATCACTGAATCGGTCTTGTTTCCGACATCCACACGCTATAATGGCTATACTCGTGAGTATCAGTAGAAGATACGCATCTGCAACGCCCGCCCGGCAGTTTCTCCATTCTCTGATGGACATAAAGAAAGCGCTTCTCCTTGTTGTAAGTGTAGTATGAGATCACATACTATGTTCTCTTCGGTATTACACCAACAAGATGTCATTTCTACGATATCACCTTCAGTCGGCTGCGGTTCGCTAAGTGGAAGATGAAGTCGGCCGCGGAAACACCTGTCAGTACGAGGGCGGCGCCGGCAGCAGCGCCGCCGGCATCAAACGCTGGCTACCGTTCCTTTTCGTCACAACAGCGCCCCTCGCCGGGTTTACCTGGAAAATCTCCGGTCACTCCGCCATCCTCTCTTCGCTGAGGATGGCAATGAATGCCTCGTAGGAGTATACGCGGTTTCGCCTGCGCCCGGTCGATTCGGTCACAATCCCTAGTCGTTCGAGCGACTCGATCATGCGGGACGCCGTCGGGAAGGACACGCCGGCGTGCCGCGCCAGGTGGTCGATACCGGCTACTGGTCGATGGCGGAGTGCTTCGAATACTCGAAGTGCGCTTCCTGCAGATCGCCCCAGCCCCCGGATGCGTTCGGCGTCCTTCATGAAAAGAGCGAGAAGGCGGTTCGCAGTGTTCACTGCACCGGCAGCAGTCTGCTCGACACCCTCCAGGAAGAAGTCGAGCCAGGCCTCCCAGTCGCCGGTTGAGCGCACTGCATCGAGAAGACGGTAGTACTCACTGCGGTGCTGCTTGAAGTAGAGGCTGAGATACAGGAGAGGCTGATGGAGAACTCCTTCGCTTCTGAGTATCATGGGTATGAGGAGCCTGCCGATCCTCCCGTTCCCGTCGAGGAAGGGGTGGATGCTCTCGAACTGAACATGTGCAAGAGCTGCCTTGATCAGTACTCCAGCTTCGCTTGGCGTGTCGATGAATCGTTCGAGGTCGGACATGCAGTCCTGAACCAGGTCGGGAGGTGGAGGAACGAAGTGAGCTTTGCCGGGTCTCGTGCCCATGATCCAGTTCCGGCTGGTGCGGAATTCCCCGGGATTCCTGTCGGAGCCGCGACCTCGGGAGAGAAGAAGAGCGTGCATCTCCCGTATGAGCCGGTTGCAGAGCGGCAACCCCTCCTCCATGCTCCTCAGCCCGTGTTCCAGCGCTTTGACATAACCCGAAACCTCGACGACATCATCGAACGGGACGCCGGGGGCTCCGTCCAGCTCGAACAGCAGCAGGTCAGACAGCGAGGACTGAGTCCCCTCGATCTGGCTGGACAGCACGGCTTCCCTGCGCACATAGGAGTAAAGGAACAGGTCGGGGTCGGGGAGAAGGGTCGTAACGGCATCCAGCCGGCCGCAGGCAAGCATGGCTCTTTCCAGAAGCCTCTGCCGTTCTGCGTCGATCTCTATCGCCGGCTCCGGAGGCAGAGGCAGGGGGACGAACGAGCGTACAAGCTCTCCCGCGGTTGTCGACTCGACGAAGCATCCAGACGGACCCCTCTGCATTCCGGCCTCCGGCTGTCACAAGTGTTAATAACCGATGCCCTTATTAACACATCCGGGGTGTACTGTCAATAACGCCATCGAGGGTTCATCTGTCTTGAAATGATCCGCCGCCCCGGCGAGGGTGGATTGCAGCCCGCGGACCGGGGCGTTGACAGCCCCTTAGGGCGCCGTCAGAGGAGTGACGCAGCGGCCTTCTCGCGGTTCACCGAAACGCGTTATACGAAATTGTAGGGATGTGCGCGCTTCAAATCAACTATTTACGGATAGGCTCTTAGTCCGGATGGTCCGGTTTTCGGGGGGCGGGTCATCAGTCACGATCTGGCAACTCTCAGGGAGCGAGTAGTAAGAGAGTGATTCTACCCTGCACATCGTCCAGGCTCGGAAGAACCAGGCCCATTTCCATTCCTAGTTCAACGGGGGACCAGTCCATCGAGGTACCGACCACAAGAGAGGGCCCGACAGTAGTGGAATCCAGTGAGTGTTGCACTCCGTCGAATGGATCCGTCCATTCTTCCCTGAAGCGTTGGAGTTCAAGGCCGGGTAGTAGGTAGAAATCGCCGACATTCTTCCTCAGCCCCAGTTCGAATATGGAGATGCTTCCCATTCTGTCCAGAGAGTGCAGCGAGGAGTCCGGGGCGATGAAAGAACAGGGATAGGGATTGTAGCTGCACCACAAATATCTCAGGTTCGCATTCATATCTTGCGTTAAGTTGATTTCAGCAACGACCCCCGGCAGGAGAAGAGTTTCGTCACAGAACAACAGCCTCGAGGTGCCCTCCTCATACGAGATGCAGTCCATTCCATGAAACTGACCTCCATCCAGGATCATATATCTGACCGCAGGGCCCAGTTTCAGAGGGAATCCTGCCGCTCCCGACACTGCCAAGAGGAGAATTGCCCCATTTCTTATCATCATTCTATCCGGCACGCATGACCTTCCAGACATGCTGACTCCCTTCAGGAATTAGTTCCCTGGTAAATAGACGCCCGTGGGAATACTGCCACTAGGGTTCCATACCAAGATACTCTCTCCAGTTTGAGGTAAACTGAATCCCCCCGGGTTTACCGGAGATATTTCTCAAGGGTTGCCGACCACCATGGCCGGTTCTTCTGTCTGCCGCTGATAGTATAGATTCTCGAACTCGATCGGTGGGATGTCGCCGATCGGTTCGAGCAGTCTCACCATGTTGAACCAGTCCACCCACTCGAACGTCTGATACTCGACATGGTCGATGCCCTTCCAAGGCCCCTCGTGATAGATCAGCTCCGTCTTATAAAGCCCGATGATCGTCTCGACAAGTGCATTGTCGCAGGAGTCGCCTACGCTTCCGA
>LKHC01000150.1 GCA_001618605.1 Candidatus Fermentibacter danicus | reverse complement strand
CGCATGCACGGATGGCTCCAACCTCTATGTGTCCTGCCTCATGGGCGAATCGACAGGCGGGCCGTGCGTGTGCGTCATCGACCTCGCGACCCGCCAGGTTACGGACGAGTTCCGCGGCTTGCCGAACGCCAGCGGGATCGCTATCGCCTCAGGGCGCCTGTTCGTAAGCACCCAGAACTACCCTGACCCATTCGTGCAGGGCACGTTCGTGCTCGATCCCGGCACCGGCGACATCCTCGACACTCTGGCCACGCCGGCGAACACCCTGACTCTCAGATACTTCCCGGAGACGGGGATGATCCATGCCTCCTCCACAACCTACCAGAACGACGGGGTGATAACGATCATCGACCCGTCGATCCCGGCCGTCACCGCCACAATCTCCACAGGCGGCAACCCCGGGCTGCCCTGCAGGCTGGGAACCGGCTTCGTGGCAGGAAATCCGTGGACCTTCACCGGAAGCGTATTCTTCTATGACGAGAACGGCTCTGTGGAGACGCACGCCGCAGGGTTCGACATCTCCGGAGTCGCGGCCGCCGGGAACACCCTCTTCATGACCTGCTTCGATTCCGATATAGTGCTGCTGATGGACGCCTCCACATGGAGCCCCATCGACACGCTCCAGACTGGCGACGGCCCCCAGGGAATCCTGATAATTCCGAGATAAATCAACTATCCGGAACGGGAGGGGGCTCCGATGCCCAGATGCGACATGCATGTGCACTCGATGCACTCGAAAGCTACTGGCTACTGGTTCCTCCGTGCGCTGCAGGCCCCGGAGAGCTTCACCCCTCCCGAACTCCTCTATGAGAAGGCCCGTGACAGGGACATGGACTTCGTCACGATCACGGACATCAACACGATAGACGGCGTGATGAGGATCATCGACCAGCCCGGCGTCTTCACCGGCGAGGAGATCAGGACGTATCTGCACGGCAGCAGGGCGGTGCTGCACATTCTCGCCTACGGGTTCGACC
>LKHC01000149.1 GCA_001618605.1 Candidatus Fermentibacter danicus | reverse complement strand
TTTCCAGGGTTTCATCGGGGGCTCCGACGACAGGTGCGGACGGTTCATAGGAAACGCCTTCACTGCCGTGCCGGAGGCCGGAACCCCGGTGGAGTTCCTGGCGGCGCTCGCCGCAGGGAGAGGGTCGCCGGGAGGGGCTTCGGGCACCGCGATACGCTCCGCCTACTCCATCTACTCCATCGCCTACTCGTTCTACCGCGAGAGGATGCAGCAGCACGAACTCCCCCTGTTCGCCTCCGCGGCGGCGGACAGGATGTTCGGGCCCGGAAGGCCCGAGCCGCCCACGTTGTGGCAGAAGGCAGACCTCGCGCTGCATTCGCTCTACCACAAGACTCTCGCCTCCCCGGACCCCGGCCCCGAGAGCTTCCTTCTGGAGGAGCTGCTCGAGATAGGAAAGGACCTCTGGGCCCGCGGCGAGCCCAGGGGAGAGGACATCGACGAGCGCACGTTCAGAATCTTCAGCAACACTACGAACAGGCTGATCGACCGTCTCTCGGGCCTCCTCGTCAAGAGGATCACCAACAGCAAGTTCCTCGAGGCTTTCGAGGCCGTGTCCGCTCTCCTCCCCGTCCTCCTCCTCAATGCGCCGTATCCGATGTCGTTCTTCAACATGAGGAAGGGGAGAAGGGCCGCCGCCGAATTCGCATCCCTCACCCCGGGATGCGCTCCGCCCGCGTCCAGCGGAGCCAGGGTCTGGTTCACGGACACGATCGACGATCTGAACGGCGTGTCCAGAACCCTGCAGAAGTTCAGCCGTCTCTCGTTCGAAACGGATCGGAAGCTCGCCGTCGTGGCGAGCCAGGAGAAGCCCCTGTCGTTCGAGGGATGGGTCGTCAACTTCCATCCGGTCAGAGAGTTCCCCGTCCCGGACTACGAGTCGAAGATGCTCGCGATCCCGCCCTTCCTCGATCT
>LKHC01000148.1 GCA_001618605.1 Candidatus Fermentibacter danicus | reverse complement strand
AAGCTGGTCTATGTCGGCAGGGTGTCGCGTGAGAAGGATCTCGACGTTCTGGCGGAGGCCTTCCTTGCCGCCCGGACGGAGTTCGAGAAGCTGGAGCTGTTCATAGTGGGCGACGGCCCGTATCTGAACGAACTCGCCCGCTCCCTGAGCGGCAGGGGATGCTACTTCTGCGGCATCCTCAAGGGGGAGGACCTGTCACGCGCATATGCCTCGGCGGACATCTTCGTCTTTCCCAGCACCACGGACACCTTCGGAAATGTGGTTCTCGAGGCCGCAGCATCGGGAGCGCCCTCGATCGTAACGGACATGGGCGGACCCATGGAGATCATCGAGCCCGGCGTCTCCGGAATAGTGGCGAAGGGGCGGGACGTCGCGAGCTTCGCCGAAGCCATACTCCTCCTGGCCCGCGATCCCGGGAGGCGCGCCGGGATGGGGGAGGCTGGCAGGCAGAGGGTTCTTTGCAGGACATGGGAGAAGGCCTTCGACATGATCTGGAACATTGCTCCCGTGACGCCTTGAATCATCCCTCCGCAGAGTATAGAATGGGGCCATCGGGGCGTGGCGCAGTCCGGTAGCGCACCTGCTTTGGGA
The DNA here is from genome assembly GCA_001618605.1 of Candidatus Fermentibacter danicus. GTDB lineage: Bacteria > Fermentibacterota > Fermentibacteria > Fermentibacterales > Fermentibacteraceae > Fermentibacter > Fermentibacter danicus. The sequence goes on along the minus strand of LKHC01000148.1, from coordinate 8,606 downwards.
GCAGGGGGTCGCCGGTTCAAATCCGGCCGCCCCGACCATTTCTTCTCTGCAGTCACAGAGACAAACCGGCCCGGAAGCCGCACATAATCTCAGCGAACATGACCTGCTGCGGCAGGTGGCGTAGGGTCGCAGCGACCTTCCCGGAAAGCGCCCGCAGGGCGGATCGAGGAATTGACCCCAGCGCTCTGCTTGGCGATCTTACTTAAATCAGTCCAGGGATAGGATATCACAACCTAGGAGTTCTGCCATGCGCTTTCTCCCTCTCCTGATCGCTGTCCTTTCCTCCGTCGCCCTGTCCGGACCGGGCACGTACCGCTCCGTCTGGATAACCCACGTCAGCCCCGCAGATCTTCAGGCGCTCCAGGCCGAGGGCTTCGACATCGAATCCTACAGGGACTCCCGCGCCAGGATCTACGCCGATGCACAGGACGAGATGCGCCTGGAGCAGATGGGCTTCCTGCCGATTCCGGATGAAACCTGTTTCTACGAAGCGGCCTACCCGTCTCTTGCAGCAGTGAACGACACTCTCGAGGCGATCGTGGCACGCCACCCGGGAATCTGCAGGCTCGAGAACATCGGCAGCAGCCATGGCGGCCGGCCCATCTACGCCGTAGTGGTCTCCGACAACATCGGCCAGGAGGAGGTCGAGCCCGAATTCAGGCTGATCAGCGCCATACACGGCGACGAGAAGGCCGGTGCGATGGTCGCCCTGAACTTCCTCCGCAATCTGACGGACAACGCCGATACGAGCCCGATGTGCGAGTACATCGTGGAGACCGCCGAGACATGGGTCATACCGATCCTGAACCCGGACGGCTACGTCTCCAACTCCAGGTACAACGGCAACAGCGTCGACCTCAACCGCAACCTGAGCTATCACTGGCAGTCCGGAGGTGGGTACGGCTCCGGCCCCTTCTCAGAACCGGAGACCAGGGCGCTGCGCGACATCACCATGAAGAACTGGCCCGCACAGACCGGATTCGAGAACCCGTTCTGTGCGAGCATGTCTCTCCACGGGGGGGAGGCCTGCTTCAACTACGTGTGGAACTACTCCTCCGCCGCGGTGCCGGACACTGCCCTGATAGTCGATATGGCCAATGACTACGCCGCCCTGTGCCAGGTTCCAGGGTTCTGGGTGACCGAAGGCTGGGCCTGGTACGTGATCACCGGGGACGTGAACGACTGGAGCTACGGCGAATACGGCGGGATCGACCACACGATCGAGGTACATCTAAACAAGCAGTACTCCGACTGGCCCACCCTCGCGGCTCAGCACTACATGGCCCTGCTGGACTTCTACGTGAACAGCACCTACGGCTTCTGGGGCACCGTCACCAACAGCTACGGGAACCCTCTCGACGCGAACATCCAGATCACCAGGAGGGATGGATCGGACAGCGAGCCGATGAGGTTCTGCCGCACCGACATAACCATGGGTGACTACGCCAAGCCCGCCCTTCCCGGAACCTACGACGTTACCGCCACTGTTGCGGGGTTTGCACCCAAGACGGTCTCCAACGTCCAACTCGGCCCCTCCGAGAGGGTTGAGGTGAGCTTCGTCTTCGATCCGGACGGAGTGGAAGGCGGGCATAGCGGAGTCCTACAGCCTCTCTCCCTGACCGCTTCCGCCAACCCGTTCTCCGCTTCGGTCGTACTGAACTGCACGACGTCTCTTGAGGGAAGACTCACCATTTACGATATTACAGGACATTCGGTCTTCGCTGCGGGAATCCCCGCGGGCGGAGCCGCGATCACCTGGAACGGGACTACCGAAGACGGCACACCGATGCCTTCGGGCGTGTACATTGCCAGGCTCACAGACGGCAGCGGAATCGTTTCCGCCAGGCTCGTCCGTCAGAATTAGAAAGGTTTCCGAAATGGCTCACAAGAAATCAGGCTCCAGCTCCAGGAACGGCAGGGACACGGCCGGCCGCAGACTGGGCGTGAAGGCTCCGGCGGGAAGTTTCGTCACCGCTGGAACGATAATTCTCAGGCAGAGGGGCACTCCCATCCACCCCGGCACCAATGTCGGCATCGGTTCGGACGACACCCTCTTCGCCACCGCCGACGGGATAGTCCGCTTCCATACCATGAACAGCAGGAGAGTCGCTTCCGTACTGCCGGAATGACACCTTCCGCGCGTCCCCCACGGGCTGATTTCCTGCTCGTCCATGCAGGTCAGCTTCTGACCCTGCCGGGAGGACCGGCGTCCCGCAGGGGTCCGGCCGCCCGCGACCTCGGCGTGATCGAGGACGGAGCCTTCGCGTGCAGTGACGGCAGGGTGATCTGGGCGGGGTCGACCGATGAAGCCTCGGCATTCTCCGGGCCCGACATGCGCATTGTCGATGCCGGAGGCCGCCTGGTGATGCCCGGCTTCGTGGACCCGCACACGCATCCGGTGTTTGTCGGCCTGCGGGAGATGGAATTCGCACTGCGCGCATCGGGCGCGACCTATCAGCAGATCGCGGAGGCGGGCGGAGGCATCGCCTCCACTGTGCGCACCACGCGCAGCGCAAGCCGTGCCGAGCTTGCCGCCTCCCTTCACGATCACCTCTCGGACATGCTTCGCTTCGGGACGACCACACTGGAAGCGAAGAGCGGATACTCACTGGACAGGGACGGGGAGATCGAATCCCTCGAACTTCTCGCCGAAGCCGCCCTGAACGGCCCCCAGACGATAGTGCCCACCTTTCTGGGCCCTCATGCCGTTCCGCCGGAATTCGAAGGCCGCCCGGACGACTTCATCGCCTTCATGATCGACGAGGTTCTCCCGGTAGTCTCCTCCCGGAAGCTCGCGAAATACGCGGACATCTTCTGCGAGAGGAACGTCTTCGATCCGGCCCAGAGCGCCAGGTTTCTCGAAGCCGCCATGACCGCCGGCCTCGGCGTGAGGATTCACGCCGACGAGTTCTCGGCGTTTGGAGGCGCGGAGCTGGCCGCCTCCCTGGGCGCAGCCAGCGCCGACCATCTCCTGATGGCATCCGACGAAGGCGTTGCGGCGCTGGCCGCTTCGGACACGACCGCCGTCCTTCTGCCCGCCACGGCCTTCTTCCTCGGACTCGCCTTCCCGGACGGAAGGAGATTCCTCGACGCCGGAGCGGCCGTCGCCCTGGCCACGGACTTCAATCCCGGAAGCTGCTACTGCCCCTCCATGCCATTCGTACTGAGCACGGCGGTCTGCCGGTGCAGATTCACCGTCGAAGAGGCGATCGTTGCGGCGACTGCCAACTCCGCAGCCTGCCTGGGCCTCGGAGGAGTGAAGGGAACGCTCCAGCCCGGAGCTGACGCCGATTTCACGATCTGGGATCTCGACGACTACAGGGGGATACCCTATCACCTCGCAGCGCCCGATATTGTCTCGGTTCACTGCTCATCCATGCCGGCATGGACGAAGGACGATCGCTCGTACCCGGTCCAACCGGCCCGGGATCGCGGCCGAATCTGCATGGACGAGAGCGGATGGAAGGCTGGACGGTAGGATGGCCGACATCTCCCTGAAGAAGAAGGCGCACGACCTCCTGCAGAAAGGCAAGCTGGACAGCGCTCTGCGAACGTTTCAGGCTGTCCTGAATGAGGATCCGGAGGAGGCTTCGGTCTATAACAGCATGGGCGACGTCCTTCTGAAGCTGAAGCGGAAGGACGAGGCGCTCGAACATTTTGCAAAGGCTTCGGAGTTGTACATGAAGGACGGCCTCCACATGGTCGCCCTCTCGGTCAGCCGCAAGGCCCTCCGTGCCGAACCCGCCTTCGCCTCGGCCCACTTCGTGATGGCTTCGTGCTTCGACGAGCAGGGCAAGCCGGATCAGGCCAGGCGCGAGTATGTCGCATTCCTGAAGGGCGCGGCCGACAAGAACGATCCGATGGTTCTCAACGCCCTCACAGCCCTAGCCAGGCTGGACCCCGAGGACAGGAACTGGGTTGTGAGGCTGGCCAGGGCCGCCTTCGTCCAGAAGAAGGAGAGCGTTCTCGACCGCTGCGTTTCCATGGCTGCGGAGAGAGGCTTCCCGGAGCACAAGATGATGGTCAGGATGCTCGACGAACTCCGCCAGGAGCTCCGCCCCCCCGTACCCGAGGAGGAGGAGGAGGCGGAGATCAGCATCGATCAGGTCTCCTTCGACTCCGATGACTTCATCGAGGCGGAGGACGCCGACGAAGAACCCGAGGCTCCGCAGCGCAAGCGCATAGGGGAGTACTTCGTAGCCGAAGGCCTCCTGAAAGCCAGCGACGTACTCCGGGCCCTCGAGATACAGATGACCTCCCGTGACCACAAGAGGCTCGGCGACGTCCTGGTCGACATGGGTCTGGTATCCACCCGCCAGGTACGCGAAGCGCTCTCGAAACAGGTCATGGACATGAGGCAGCGTCTGGAGAAACGGCCGGGCGATGCGCTGGGATATGTGGAACTGGGCAATCTCCTCCTCGACGTGAGCGACTTCTATGGAGCCGTGGAGTCCTACCTCAAGGCCGCCGAGATCTACAGGGCCACCGGCAGGGAGAAGATGGTCTTCGAGCTGCTCGAGGGTGTGCTCGACATCTGTCCCGAATCCCTGGCGGCCGCACGCGAACTCGTCCGGACGCGATCCTCCCTCGGTCTGGAGGGCCAAGCCAGATCCCTCTACAGACTCGCTGTCGCGTATCTCCTCAACGACAGCCCCCACGAGGCGGTAGCGGCGCTGGAGGCCTCGGTCCAGACCGATCCCGGCTTCACGATGGCCGTGGCCCTTCTCGATGGGGTCAGGCCGGGGCTGGCGGACGCCGACAACTACGCCGACATCGCCTCGATTCTCGCGGACATCGACAGGATGTTCGACTCCGACTCCGCCAGAGCCCTCGCCGCGCTGGTCAAGGAGTTCCAGGACGGCATAGACGAGGCGATCGCTCCGGATGATTTCAACACCCACTACGATCTCGGAATCGCCTATCGCGAGATGGGGCTCCTCCGCGAGGCTGTGGACGAGTTCTCCCAGGTTCTTCCGAGTCCCGACCACAGGATCAAGGCCCGGGAGATGCTCGGCAGGTGTTATCTGAACATGTCCCGCTTCGACGAGGCCGAGGAGCATTTCCAGAAGGGCATGACCCTCGCCGGCAAGGATACCGTGGCGCTCATCGGCTTCCATCTGCACCTGGCCCAGGTCTTCGAGGCCACCGGCAGGAAGAGGCAGGCCGAAGCAGCGAGGAAGGCGGCTGAGAAGATCGATCCGGTCCTCGTCCGGATCCAGTCTCGTGTCGAGTAGGGCCAGGGCTCCTCACCGGAGCGCTTCCGCGTGTCTTCCGACAGGGCGTGCCGCAAGCGGTCGTCACGGGCATACGGCCCTGCGACCCGCGTGAAGATATGATCGACTCGATCCCGTTCTGGCCCGCCGCGGCGATCGTTCTGGTTTCGCTCTTCGCCGCGGGATTCTTCAGGCGCCGCTTCATTGAGACCCGCAAGAGGAACGAATCCCTGACGAAGGATCTGGAAGGAGCGCTTGCCGAACTCGATTCCGCCGCAAATCTGCGTTCCGAACTGCTCTCGAGGATCGGGCAGTCCCTACGTAAGCCGCTGGAATCGATCAGATCGGCCACGGACGAGATATCCAGACCCCTTGAATGCCCCGACTGGCTGAAGGAGCAGCTCGGCCTTCTCTCCAAGGAGATCGACAACATCGGGAAGTTCATCGATCTGATCGGTGAGATCGTCACTCTGGACAAGCTCTCCGACGAATCGTCCACACCCCCTCTGAGCGGCGGAGTCGTGACCGATCTGGAGGCAGTCCTGACCGACGTGGTCCAGGCCTCGTACGGGAGGCTCGCCGAGAGGGGCATATCCATGACGGTCGCAATGGATTCCGACGTCTCGGTCAGGGGCGACGAGAGCTATCTGAGGCAGGCCTTCGAAGCCATCGCATCCGAGACCGAGAGGTTTGCCGGCAAGGGCAGCATGGTCCATGTCGACCTGACGGCAGGGGAGGGAACTGCGCGTGTGACCCTCGACTATAGAGGACCTGTGAACCCCGAGGCATCATCGTCGCTTCTCTCGCTGGAACTCGCCCGGCAGATAGTATCGGGACACGGCGGATGGATCCAGGAGGCGTCGAAGAAGGGACAGTTCACGGTGGAGCTGCCCACGGTACCGAGGACCTCCACCGCACCGGAAGAGAGCAATGAATAGGAACATCTTCAGGAAATACGACATCAGAGGGGTTTTCCCCGACGATCTGGACGATTCCACAGTCATGACGATCGGCAGAGCGATGGCGGACCTGGCCGGTCCCGGCGGGCTCCTGGCCGTAGGGAGGGATTGCAGGCTCTCCGGAGAATACCTCTTCGGGCTCCTCGCCAGGGGAGCCGCCTCCGGGCGGGTGAGGATCGCCGACATGGGCGTTCAGACCACCCCGATGACCTACTTCGGCGCTCATCACCTGCTGTCCGAAGCAACCGTGATGATCACGGGCAGCCATAATCCTCCGGAATACAACGGCTTCAAGATCATGAAGGGGCTGCACACCCTGTCCGGCGACGAGATCGCCGCGCTTGCCGATACGCCGGAACCTCCCTCCTCCGACCTCCCTGAGATCAAGACCGTCAACATCCTGGAGAGCTACCTCGACCGGCTTAGATCGGAGTTCTGCCTCGAAAGGTCACTGAAGGTCGTCGTCGATGCAGGGAACGGAACCGGCGGCATTCCTGCATGCAGGATCCTGACCGAACTCGGGTGCAGGGTGGTGCCACTCTTCTGCGAGCCGGACGGGCGCTTTCCGGGCCATCATCCCGATCCCACGGTCGAAGAGAACCTCGTGGATCTCAAGAAGGCGGTTCTCGCCGAGGGCGCGGACATCGGCCTGGCCTTCGACGGGGACGCGGACAGACTGGGAGTCGTCGACGAGAGGGGGCGCACCGTCTTCGGCGACAGGATACTCACCGTCCTTGCGCGCGCTCTGCTCGAATCCTCGCCAGGGGCCACCGTTATCTCCGAAGTCAAGGCATCACGGGTCTTCTACGACCAGGTGGCCGCGGCGGGCGGGAGGCCGATCATGTCCGCGACCGGGCACTCGCTGATCAAACAGAGAATGCTGGACGAGAACGCCCTGCTGGCCGGCGAGATGAGCGGACACATCTTCTACCGGGACAGGTACTACGGCTATGACGACGCCCTCTACGCGTCGCTGAGGCTGCTCGAAATCATCGCCGCTAGCGGCGGCTCCATGTCGGATCTGCTTTCGGACATCCCGGAACTCGAATCCACGCCCGAACTGCGCGAGGACTGCCCCGACGCCCTCAAGTTCAGAATCGTGGAGGCGGTAAGGAACAGGATTTCCGCAGAGTATCCGACCAACTGCATCGACGGTGTGAGGATCGACTTCCCGGACGGCTGGGGGCTCCTGCGCGCCTCGAACACCCAGCCCGTGCTGGTGATGCGTTTCGAGGCCGGGAGCAGGGAGGCTCTCGACTCATACGAGAGAACCGTCCGCAAGGCAATCGAAGAAGCCAGGAGGGAACTGGATGTCCAGACAGACGATCGAGGACACCGAGCGGAGGATCGCTGAACTATCCCCGGGGATAGACCGGCTCAAGGACACCTTTTCGAGGGTGGTGGTAGGGCAGGAGGACTTCAGGCTCGGCCTTTTGACAGCCCTCTTCTGCGACGGACACGTGCTGATAGAGGGGGTGCCGGGGCTCGCAAAGACGCTTGCCGCGAGGACGCTCGCTTCTTGCGTTAGCGCTTCCTTCTCCCGCATCCAGTTCACCCCTGATCTCCTCCCGGCTGATCTGACCGGCACGATGGTCTATATCCCCGAAAAGGCCGCCTTCGAGCCCAGAAAGGGCCCGGTCTTCACCCAGATCCTCCTCGCCGACGAGATCAACAGAGCCCCGGCGAAGGTCCAGAGCGCTCTCCTGGAGGCAATGCAGGAGCGCCAGGTCACATTCGGCGGCTGCACCTACCCCCTCCCGAAGCCGTTCTTCGTGATGGCCACACAGAACCCGATCGAGCAGGAGGGCACCTATCCGCTGCCTGAGGCCCAGATAGACCGTTTCCTTCTAAAACTGAAGGTTGACTACCCCTCCCAGGAGGAGGAACTCGAGATAATCGACAGGATGGGCTCCTCCACGCCGCCAGTGGCCGAAGTGGTGATGACGCCCTCCGAGGTCGAGGAGATCCAGCGCCTCGTCGTGAAGATCGCCGTGGAGCGGAGCGTGATGGAGTACATCGTGAGGATAGTCGCCGCGACGCGATTCCCGAAACAGGCGGGTTTTTCCGAACTTGCCGGGCTCATAAGCTTCGGAGCCAGCCCGAGGGCTTCCCTGGGGCTCCAGGCCGCTGCAAGGGCTCGCGCGATGCTCTCCGGGCAGGGCTTCGTCACCCCGGACCAGGTCAAGGAGGTCGCACCCGACGTCCTCAGGCACCGCATCATACGCTCATTCGAAGCGGAGGCCGAGGAAGTCGACGTGGAAGAGATAATCGAGACCATCCTGGGCAGGGTGCCCGTCAAGTAGGCCCCCGTGGAGAACGCGCACTCCCTCCTGAAGAGGGTAAGGCGGATCGAGATAACAACCCGCAGGCTGGTGGACCAGCTCATGGGCGGGGAGTACCGTTCCGCCTTCCGCGGACGCGGCATGGAGTTCAC
>LKHC01000147.1 GCA_001618605.1 Candidatus Fermentibacter danicus | reverse complement strand
AAGCATCTCAAGCCAGACCTGGGCCGGCGACCCGGGCCGGCACCGCTGGTCCGGCAGCCGCTCCGGCAGTTAGGATAAGGTGATTGCAGCGGAACAACAGTCCTTCATCTTTTCATAGAGGGGTTCGCCATGACTACATTCGCAGAGGCAGTAAAACAGGGCATCCCGCAGTCCATCCCCGATATGCCCCCCGAGGCCCCGGGTATCAGCCACGCTCCCGCCAGGCCTGGAGTACTCGACAGGAGGGGCCGGGAGCTGGCGCTCTCGAACGCGCTGCGCTACTTCCCGGCGGAGTGGCACGCCCGCCTCGCGCCGGAGTTCGCCCGCGAGCTGGCCACGGACGGGCGGATCTACATGCGCCGTTTCAGGCCCTCCTACGAGATGAAGGCCCGGCCGATCGGCGAGTATCCGGCCAGGTGCCGCCAGGCCGCGGCCATCATGCTGATGATACAGAACAACCTCGACCCGGCGGTGGCGCAGCATCCCTACGAACTCGTGACATACGGCGGGAACGGGACGGTATTCCAGAACTGGGCCCAGTACCTTCTCACGATGAAGTACCTCTCGGAGATGACGGACAGCCAGACCCTCGCGCTCTATTCGGGGCATCCCATGGGTCTCTTCCCGTCGCATCCCGATGCGCCGAGGGTGGTCGTTACGAACGGGATGGTGATACCGAACTACTCATCGAAGGCCGACTACGACAGGATGTCGGCTCTCGGCGTGACGTCCTACGGCCAGATGACCGCGGGCAGCTTCATGTACATAGGCCCCCAGGGCATTGTCCACGGCACCACCATCACGCTGCTCAACGCCGGACGCCTCTATCTCGGGCTCGAACCGGGCAGGAACCTTTCCGGCAAAGTGTTCGTGACATCCGGCCTCGGAGGTATGAGCGGCGCCCAGGCCAAGGCTGCAGTGATAGCCGGCGCCGTATGCGTCGTGGCGGAGGTTAACCCGGCCGCCCTGCGGAAGAGGCAGGAACAGGGCTGGCTGATGGAGTCGGACGACGACCTTGACAGGATCCTTTCCCGGATGGAGAAGGCTAGGGCGTCGGGCGAAGCCCTTTCCCTGGGCTACCTCGGCAACGTGGTCGATCTCTGGGAGAGGCTGGCGGCCGAGGGCACCCCGGTAGATCTCGGAAGCGACCAGACTTCCCTGCACGCCCCCTACACCGGAGGCTACTACCCGGCCGGGCTATCCCTCGATGAGTCCAACAGAATGATGACCGCCGATCCCGACGGATTCAGGGAGGCCGTCGGGGAATCGCTGCGCAGGCAGGTGGCCGCCATCAACGCCATAGCCGGGCGCGGAATGTCGTTCTGGGACTACGGCAACGCCTTCCTTCTGGAAGCCTCCAGGGCCGGTGCGGAGGGCATCCTGAGGGAGGACGGCTCCTTTGCGTACCCCTCCTACGTCGAGGACATCATGGGCCCGGTCTGCTTCGACTACGGCTTCGGCCCGTTCCGCTGGGTCTGCTGCTCGGGAAGCGACAGCGACCTGGATGCCACGGACAGGATAGCGGGCGAGGTACTGGAGTCGACGGCGAAGGAATCCCCTCAGGAGACCAGGCAGCAGCTACTGGACAACCTGCTGTGGATCAGGCAGGCCAGGGAGAACAGACTGGTGGTGGGGTCGAAGGCCAGAATCCTCTACGCCGACCACCCCGGCAGGATCAGGATCGCGCTGGCCTTCAACGACGCCGTGGCCCGGGGAGCCATCTCCGGCCCGGTAGTGCTGGGAAGGGACCATCACGACGTCTCAGGGACGGATTCGCCCTACAGGGAGACGGCCAACATAAGGGACGGCAGCTCGTTCACGGCCGACATGGCCGTTCAGAACGTGATCGGCGACTCCTTCAGGGGTGCGACATGGGTTTCGCTGCACAACGGCGGCGGCGTGGGCTGGGGCGAGGTGGTCAACGGCGGGTTCGGCCTGCTCCTGGATGGATCGCCGGAGGCATCGCGCAGGGCTTCCTCCATGCTTTCGTGGGACGTGGCCAACGGCCTCGCCAGACGGGCATGGGCCAGGAACCCCGGAGCCGTGTTCGCGGTTTCGCGTGCGATGGAGTCGGACCAGGCGATGAGGGTCACGCTGCCCTCGACCGCCGACCCCGGCGTGGTGTCCGCCGCCCTGGACGGCGTCTAGGAAGCGGCACTCCCGAGAGCGGACCTGACGGCGACCTCCAGCTCCTCCCCCTCCAGGGGTATTCTGCCGGACAGCACGGCCGCGAGGTCGTCGTCAAGGTTCACCAGCACCTGCGGGCCGGGTTCGGGCGAGGCCGTTCCAGCCATGTGGGACAGCCTCCTGCCCATCACCCGGACGAATCTGACGTGAAGCCCCGGGTGGTCGTGCTCGAGCAGCGCCGCCGCACGATCCATCACCTCACGGGACGGCGTGCTCACAGGTAGAGGTCCCTCTCCCCCGCCTTGATGCGCTCGAGATAGTCCGCCACGATCTCGCGAGGCCCGTCTTCGGGGATGGCCTCCAGCTCCTTTTCCAGGAGCACCCAGCCCTTCTCCCTCGTTTCGGGCGAGGCGTAGTCCAGCAGGTACTCGGCGAAGGTCAGGACGGCGTTGGGCATGCAGAAGCCCTGGATCTTCCCGCTCTTGGAGAAGCCCATGAAGCAGCCGCCGGTGCGCCCGCACCTGTAGTCGGCGGTGCAGAAGCTCGTGATCATGCCCATGTCGACGAGTTCGCTCACCACCTCGTCGAGCGTCCTGGGGTCGGACAGCATGAACTGCTGCTTCTCCCCCCTGACCGCCCCCGACGAGTAGCCGCCGATGCCGATGTTCGAGCCGGCGTCGAGCTGGGTGACGCCCACAGGGATGACCTCCCGGCGGACCTTCGCGGGTTCGCGCGCCGTCAGGATCAAGCCGGTGTAAGGCACCGAGAGCCTCAGCACGGTAACGAGCTTCTTGAACTGCTCGTCGCTGACCCGGTGAGCCGGATTCTCCGTGTACGGAGTGTTGAGCGCCGGTTCCAGTCGAGGGAAGCTGATGGTGTGCGGCCCCACGCCGCCGAAGTACTTCTCGAGGCTCATCGTGTGGAGAAGGAGAGCCATGACCTCGAACCTGTAGTCGTAGAGACCGAAGAGCGCGCCTATCGCGACGTCGTCGATGCCAGCCTCCTGGGCCCTGTGGAGGGCGTAGAGCCGCCATCTCATGTCGCCCTTCACCGTGTCGGCCGGGTGGAGCTTCCTGTAGGTCGCGGGATGGTAGGTCTCCTGGAAGACCTGATAGGTTCCGATCCCCACCTCCTTGAGCTTCCTGTAGTCCTCGACGCAGAGAGGCGCTGCATTCACGTTGACCCTGCGTATCTCCCCGCCGTTCTCCTTCACGGAATAGGCCAGTCGGATGGTGTGGGCTATGAAGTCGGCCCCCGAGCGGGGATGCTCGCCGTAAGCCATCACCAGGCGCTTGTGGCCCTTTCTGATCAGGGCGAGGATCTCCTCGCGGAGCTGTTCATCCGTGAGGCTCGATCGGACTATCTCCCTGTTGGAGGTGCGGAATCCGCAGTATTCGCAGTTGTTGATGCAGTAGTTGGAGACGTAGAGCGGGGCGAAGAAGACTATCCTGCGCCCGTAGACGGACTGCTTCACCTTCAGCCCGGCCTCGTACATCTCCTGCCAGAGATCATCGTCGCCGCACTGAAGAAGCGCAGCGGTCTCGGAGGGATCGAGCCTGGCGAGTGAGAGCGACTTGGCGACGATGTCCCTGATTCTTGCGGGATCCGGCCTGGAGTTCTCCGCCAGTTCCCTCTCGATCAGCTCGACATCTACGAAGTCGCGGCCGTCCTCCAGATACTTTTCGTTCTCAGAAGGGCGGACAACCCTGGATACCCAGCTTCCTTCGCCATCGTTTTCTGCCATTGGGCCACCACCATCCATGTCGTCTTGATGCCATTCCACCGTACATTAGTATATAATGAACCCGTGGAGCGACGGGTTCCTCCGGAGCCTTGATGCCTTGCTCCCCGCTTAGAGGAGGGGTGCCGCCGTGTGGGATTCCGTTCTTTTCGACCTGGATGGAACTCTGCTCGACTACGCCGCCGCCCAGAGGGGCGCTCTGTACGACTGCTGTCTCGATCTCGGAATCGAGATCGACGAAGACCTCCGCAGTTCGCTGCTGGGCTTTCTGAACTCCGACCCGGTCCAGGCGGTCGAGGCCTGCAGGCCGGGCGCACCCGGCATAAGCGACGAGGCCGTCTGCGCGACCTTCCCTCTCTCCGGAACGGTGTTCTGCCCCGAGTTCCTCGACTCCTACTTCCTCGCCCTCGCATCCCAGTTCCAGACGATCGACGGCGCCGTGGAGACGCTCAAGGCTGTCAGGAACACCTCCAGGATCGCCGCCGTGTCGAACGGCCCGGGTCCCGTGCAGCGCGCCAGAATGGAGGGCGCCGGGCTGATGCAGTACTTCGACGCGATCGTGATAAGCTGCGAGATTGGGACGGCGAAGCCGGATCCTGCTATCTTCGAGAAGGCCCTCAGACTTCTGTCGCGCCCGAAGGACACCGCCGTGGTCATAGGGGACGGAGCGGCAAGCGACATGGCTGGAGCCGAAGCTGCAGGGATCGATTTTGTTTACTTCAGATCCGACGGAAGGTTCGCACCCGACGGCCGGAGGATCGCACAGATCACTGACCTGAGGGAGTTTCCGGGGCTGCCGGGCTTCCGGAGCGTACAGGCCGGGTCCGACCGGCCGGCAGGAGGATGAAATGAAACTTGCCGTAGTGATCGCCATCATCGCAACCATCTCCGCTTTCGCCGACTACTCCGAGTTCGGACTCCACGGCGGCTTCTACATCCCGACCGGCGACGCCGGCGATGTCTACAACCTCAGTCCGATGCTGGGCGGACAGTTCCTGATGCACATGCCGCTGTTCGCCATCGAGGCGAGCGCGAGCTACGTCTTCCTCCAGCCGGAGAACGACATCGATGGCTTTTCCGCCCACATGATCCCGCTCAACGCCGGTCTGAGAACATACGGTGGAGGCTTGTTCTACGGCGGCGGTCTCGAACTCGACATGTTCAGCGTTAGCTGGGACACCCCGGCAGGTGAAGAGTCGGAAAGCGAGAGCGACTTCGGTGTGTACGGCACCCTTGGAACCGTAATCCCGATGGGCGGCAAGAAACTGGAACTCGCAGGCAAGCTCCACTGGATCAACACGGACCAGGATGACCAGTGGTGGCTCTCCGCCATGGCAGGCATCTACTTCTAGACCGGTCTGATATCAGTCAGGGGCCGTCTCCTGGCGGCCCCTTCTCATTATCGGTGAAAACCCCCTATCGAGAGCCATGCATTGTTCGTCGACGAAACCGGCAATGTCCGAACGAGCGGGGTGGGAACGCCACGGCGCGAGGGGCGGTTGTTCGTCGCA
>LKHC01000146.1 GCA_001618605.1 Candidatus Fermentibacter danicus | reverse complement strand
CGAGACGGCTGCGCTGCTCGCCCTGGCGGCCGTCCGGACAGGCGACAGGATCGGCATGCTCTCGTTCGCCAGGGATGTCGTCGACTACATTCCTCCGGACAAGGGCCGGAACCATGCGCTGACCATCGTTCACAAGGTTCTCGCGACACGCGGGAGACAGGAAGAGGCGGACATCGACAAGGCGCTCGCCTTCCTGGGCAGGGTGCTCCACAGGAAGGCCCTCCTGTTCGTAATCAGCGACTTCAGGTTCGGACGGCCCTCGAAACTGCTTTCTGCGGCGTCCAGGAGACATGACCTCGTGGGCATACACGTCTTCGACCCCAGGGAGGTCAACATGCCCGACGTCGGCCTGATGAGATTCCAGGATCCGGAGACGGGCAGAGCGCTCGTAGTCGACACCGGATCGAGGGCGTGGCGCAAGGCCTTCTCCAGCATGGTGATGCAGATGAACGCTCAAAGGGAGGCTCTCTCCAGAACCTGCGGCTTCGACCTTGTCAGCATCTCGACAAGCGACGACCTGGTCCTCCCTCTTCGGAGGTTCTTCCAGCTTCGCCGCAGGAGGCGAAGCCACCTGTGATCCGGTTCCTGCTGCCGGTCCTTCTCACTGTCGGTCCGGATTCCGAACCGGCGTCGGGCGCACAGTCCGGGACAGCCTCGCTCGGCGTGCCCGTCATGGCCCCTTACGGCTTTCCCGAGGGCTATCTAGCCGACAGTCTGGAGGCTTCCGAAGACTGGACAGTGCTCGAGCGAAGCCCCGACGGTTTCCTGATAGTGCCGCTGGCTCTCGATACGCTGCGTCTGCCCGATCTCGCCGCGGTGTCGCCCGACGGGGCGGACACGGTGATCGTTCCTCATCCCGTTATCGTAGTGGGACGGACGATGCCGGACTCCGTCTGCGATGCGACCGTGTTCCCCGCTCCGCTCCCGATGGACATACCGCCGGGCTACCCCTCCGACTACCTCCACAGGCTTGCATTCTGGCGGACCTGGGGCGTGCGGGGGAGAGCCTTCCCCTGGCTGCCGGTCGCTGCAGGCGCGCTTGTCGCCGTCCTGGCCGTCCGGTTCCTGTCCAGGAGGCGGAAACCCTCGGAGGTCCCCGCCGGCGTTGATATCTCCGACTCGCCGTCCTCGTTCGAAAGGGCGGCGCTCGCGCTGCTGGACAGCAAATTCCTGGCGGCGGGCGACTTCAAGGCCCTCTACCGCGAGATCGATCTCCTTCTCAGAAGGCTCTTCCGGGCAAGATCGGGCATAGACGTGGAGGCTCTCACGCACAGGCAGATACACAGAAGACTCTCGGGCCGCAAGGATCTGAAATGGCTCGTCGACGGCTCCGAAGGGCTGATCCGTGAGATTGGGCTCCAGCGCTATGCGGACTGGGGGACCACCAGGGAGAAGGCGCAGGCGGACATCAGGAGGCTCGCGGAACTCGGAAAGGCAGGGCCGCGGTCATGAGGCTCGCCTTCTGGCCCGCACTGGTACTGTTCCTGGTTTTCCTGTCGATCTATCCCCTTGTGTTCCGCAGGAGGCGGCGTCCCGCCCAGTGCTTCACCGGGCCCTTCGATGCAGGGCCGTCCAGCAGAATCGGAATGGCCACGCTGTTCCCTACGCTTGCGGGATTGTTTCTGATCGCGCTGTCCGCATCGAGACCCCAGAGCGGTTTCGAGAGGCTTCCCGACGCCGGGGAGGGGGTCGATATCATCATCACCCTCGATGTCTCGACCAGCATGCTCGAACAGGATTACATGCCCAACAGGCTGGAAGCGGCCAAGGCGGCCGCCCTCAACTTCATCCGCAACAGGCCGACGGACCGTGTAGGTCTTGTCGTCTACGCAGCCGAGCCTCTCGCCCTCTGCCCCCCCACCCTCGACCACGGCACTCTTTCGAGATTCATACAGAAGGCGGGTATCGGGACGCTCGATGACGGCACCGCGATCGGAGCCGGGCTTGCGATTGCAGCCCGGGAGCTGGAAGGTTCGCAGACATCCAGGAGGGTGATCATCCTCCTCTCCGACGGGATGGAGAACGCGGGCACCGTAGATCCGATCCAGGTGGCCACCGCCATAAGGACGCTGCATGGCGACAGCCTAAGAGTCTATACCGTCGCCATAGGCACGAACGACACCCGAACCGGCGTCGACGAGGAGACGCTCGCGCGGATTGCCGCAATCACCGGAGGCCGGCTTTTCGATGCGGGAAGCCCCTCCGACCTCGCAGACGTCTATGCGGCCATCGACTCTCTCGAAGCCTCCACCCTCCCGCCCGAAGGACTCTTCGTCTACCGTGACCGGTATCTCCCCCTGCTGTTCGCCGGGCTGGGGCTTCTCGTTTTCGGAGGAGTCCTGAGGTGGAAACTGCGGAAGGTGGCCGGAGACTGATGTCATTCGAACGACCTCTGCTTCTTCTGCTGGCTCTCGCCGCCCCGCTCTGGTGGTGGCTGAGATCCTCTTGGCTCGCATCCGAGAACAAGCGCCTCAGGGAATTCGTCCGGCCGGC
>LKHC01000145.1 GCA_001618605.1 Candidatus Fermentibacter danicus | reverse complement strand
TGGGGAGGAGCGGAAGCAGTCATTCCGTCCGGAGGGGACAACATCTCCATCGCTCTCGACGTATCGGGCTCGATGGCCTCCTTCGACGCCGCGCCGACCAGGCTCGGCAGGGCGGCTTCCGAAGTCGCGAACCTGATGCAGGCCTTCCCCGGGGTCAGGTTCAGCCTCGTCCTCTTCTCGTCACAGGCCAGGCTCGCCGTTCCCGGCACTCTGGACAGGGAATTCATAACCTCGAGGATTCCACTCGATCCCGGGGACGAACCGGCTCTGGCCGCCGGCACGGAACTCGGCACTCTCGTGGACGTGATGTCCGCCTCGCTGCCCGAGGAGGATCTCGAGACCCGCGTCGGGATCATCATGAGCGACGGCGGCTTCCATGACTTCTCGGTCGCGAGGTCGATAGAGGCCGCCAGGGAGTCGGGCCTCAGAATCGTTGCGGTAGGCATCGGGGGCCTGGACTCCGTGCCTCTCCCGGACGGCTCGGGGGGATTCCGGACGATCGGAGGGGACACCGTGAGGACGGCGCTCTGCGAACGGCCCCTCAGCGATCTGGCCGAGGGCTCCGGTGGATTCTACGTCAGGCTTTCGGAAACCGGCGATCTGCCGGCGCTCGTGGGTGAACTCATCTCGGGGAGCAGAGCGGAGATGGCGGCCAGGGTGGCCGGGGGTTCCGGCGGCCGGAGATTCCATCTCTTTCTCTCCGCCGGCCTCGCTCTCGCCTGCGCCGCCCTGATCCTGGAGGCCAGGGGAAGATGACGGCCATGGCTGCGTTTCTCTCCATCCTGTCCCTCGTCGCCCCGACCCCTCGCCCCAGGCCGCTCGCCACGGTCTTTGCGGGGGCCGTCGAGTCGTACGTCGAAGGCGACATGGAGGCAGCCCTGTCCGGCTTTTCCGAAGTCGCCTCCCGGATGCCGGGCTTCGAGAGGAGCTGGTACAACCTCACGGCGCCCCTCTTCGAACTGGAACGCTTCGGCGAGGCGGATTCGCTCATGCGCCCGCTATCGGACTGTGCGGGGGGGGATACTCTCGGATCGGCTCAGGCGGCCACCCTGTTGGCGTACTCGATGTCGGCGGGGGAGAGGCAGGGCGTCGAACGGGCGGCGGACATGCTCAGAATGCTCCTCGGCGACGGAGAGAGCCTGGAATGTGACGCACCGAACCTCGAAGCGGCTCTCAACTGGCTGAGACTGAACAGCGAATCCCAGGATCAGCAGAACGAACAGGAGCAGCAGGACCAACAGGACCAGCAGGAACAACAGGATCAGCAGGACGAACAGGATCAGCAGGACGAACAGGAGCAGCAGGACCAACAGGATCAGCAAGACCGGCAGGATCAGCAGGAACGGCAGAATCAGCAGGATCAGCAGGTCAATCCGGAGACGGGCATGACGGAGGATCAGGCCCGTATGCTCCTCGATCTCGTAGAAGAGGCCGTTCCTGCGGACAGCCTCAGGGGGAGACCGGCGGGCATCGCTGGAGGTCCGGACTGGTGAGCGCGGCCATCCTGCTCGCCCTGTGCCTGCCGGGACAGTTTCCGGTCTCGGTGGACTGCCCGGACACCGTTGCCGCCGGAAGCCGGTTCGTCTTTTCGATCTCGTGCTCCGACCCGGGATGCAGCTCCATCTCGACCGATCCGGTCTTCTCGGACGGTCTTGCACTCTCGTCGAGCAGATCGATGAGAAGCTCATCCAGCGTGAACGGAGTAGTAGAGTCGACCTGCAGGCTCGACCTGATCTTCCAGGCCTCTCCCTACGCGGGCGGAATGCAGACGGTCGGACCGCTCACGGTCAGACTCGGCGGGGGAGCGGCAGTCCTGCTTCCCGCCGAGAGCATCTTCGTTGCAGGCCCCGGGACTGAAGCAGCCGAAGCCCTTCGGCCCTCCGGAAGGCCGCTTGTGATCGAAACCGTGGTCCGGACAGACAGGATATACCCGGGGAGCCCCTTCGAAGTGGCCTACTACCTCGTCTCACGCATCCCGGTGAAGAGCGTGGAGACGGGCTGGGGTCCTCCGGAGAACGGAGCCGCCAGGCTGGTCTCCTCGCCCGAATTCCTGGCCTGGGAGGTCTCCGGTTCCGCAAGGAGGGCGCACATCATCACGCTGGAAGTCACGGCGGCATCAGGAGGCGGGATCAGACTCCCCGTAATGAGCGCACTCGTCTGGGAGGCCGGGCCGCTCTTCTTCGGCGACGGCCCCCGCCACCTCGTCCAGGGCGATACGGTGAGGGCGACCGTCGAAAGCTTCCCTTCGGAGGGCATGCCCCGGGATTTCGGCGGCATCGCCGACAGTGTCTCGTTCTCGCTGACCGGTCAGCCGGCGGGGGAGAGGGATCATCTCATCTCGATCGAAGCGACCGGTCCCGGCATCCGATCGATGCGATCCATCCCGGCGCCGACTGCATCCGGCCCGGCCTCCATCCTCCCGCTGGGCGGCGCCTCGTTGTCCGGCGACACCCTGAGGCAGAGGTTTCTTCTCGTTCCGGGGGATACCGGATTGATAACGGCGGGAGGGGACAGCATCCCGTGGTTCGATCCGGAGGAGGAGGTCTACAGGTTTGCCGTCGTTCCCGCCTGCTCTGTGGAGGTGGATTTCCTCCCGGCCGTCTGCGACTCCGCAGTGTCCGAGTCGATCGCAGCCGATGAAGACGGCCCGGGAGCTCTTCCGGCCGTCATCGTGGTGCTTGCAGCGGCCTCGGTCGTCACGCTCGCGCTTGTCCTGGCAAGACGGCGGAGGAGCGCCTCCGGCGGAGTAGATGAGGCCGGCGACGTGGAGGAACTCCTCTCCGCGTTCGAGAGAGGAATGGCCGCAACGCTCGGAGGCCGGAGAGCCTGTCTCGCAAGGGACGAGGCTCTGGATCTCCTTTCAGAGGGGGATATCCCGCTCATGCTCCAGAGGCGTGTCGGGAGGCTGTGGAAGGATCTGGAGCAGGCGCTGGCCGTAGGCGAGCCCGGCGGGGCGGCATTCCGAAGGCTGAAATCCGAATGCGCGGAGACCCTCGCGGAAGTGCGCAGGGCATACCGCAGAGGAAACTGACTCCCGGACTCGATTGCCCGCGCCATGCGGGCCGAACCGCTTTCGACGTATTCCGCATCACTTGTCGATATCAGAAGAATACACCCGTAATATTGACGTGCCTGCAGTGATGGATGAAACTCATGAAGTCTCCCGATCCTCCAGGTCGGAATGCATGAAGTGGAGTCGGCGGGTGATTGCACAATTCAGGAGGGAAGCGATGATCAGAATCGTTTTGTTGTCGCTGCTGTTCTTCGCTGCTGCGGGTTCGGTTCCGGCCTCTACGCTCGACAATCCCGACGGAGTCGTTTACGGGCCATGCTACGGATCGATCGCTTCGGAATCCGACTGCCCGCCGCATTACGAGGCGCAGCTCTTCTCGCCTCTCGAGGACATCCTGCCGCCCGTCCGGGAGGACGGATGCACCCTGGTGCCCTGGGAAGGGGGGAAATGGGGTTATGACTACTTCGTGTACGGCAGTCAGAATGGCGTAGGCAGCGGCCAGGACTTCGACTTCGACCCGGTTACGGGCTACCTCTTCGCCGCATTCGACACCTACCACAACACCAATGACAGCGTCATCGTCTACCGTTCAACCGACAACGGAGCAAACTGGGCATACTGGCGCTCCAGCTACAATCCGAGCGGCAGGATGGACAACGCCAGGATACGGGTCATCACTACAGGCGGCGACACCTGGGTCTGCTGCATGTTCCGCACGGACGATTCTTCCAGCAACACTCTCTGGATGCGCAGGTGGCGCATCGACGGAACCGGCTCCACATGGGAGAAGATCGCGGACGATGTCACCTGTGGCGACATGGATGCCGACATAGGAACCTCCGGCTACCTGTACGCCACCTGGGTGCCGTCAGGAACATATGATGTCTATTCCGTGCGTAACGCCCTGGCTGGCGCAGGCTGGGTCGACGCCACCGCCATTTTCGGCGATGCGCAGACAAACCCCCAGCCCGCCATCGCCGCCGGAACCGGGGGAGTCGTCTCGATCGCCTTCATCGACAACAGGTTGACCACCAACGAACAGGTTCGCATAAGGCGCTCCACCGACCACGGCTTCGCATGGTCGACTTCGTGGCAGGTCAGCAACAATACCAACGCCTCCGACCTGTCATATCCCGACATCGCACACGCCAGGGGAACGAGCGCCTGGATAACCGTGACGTTCGAAAAAACGGAAAAGACTCTTGCCTTGTACACCTCGACCAATTCCGGCGTCAACTGGACCTACGGCGGAGTGTTTCCCGGATCAGGAGAAGAATACGCAGGTTCCCTCCGCGCCGGTAAGTATGACGCCGGCGACGTCACCCTGGCCTACAACGTCGCCCCTGGCGGCATCGTGAACTTCACCTGGTCTATCGCCAGCGTACCGACCAGTTTCCCGCCCCCGATCCAGATCAACGACCAGCCAGCCGTAACCTGGAGTCCGACCGCCGGCTGGAACGGCACCGAGTCCAGCATTCTCTACACTCGCACCGGCAGCTATTCCCTCTGGCTCGACAGGTATTTACACATCGGCATCGATGACGGTCCTGCGTCCGGTCACCCGGGCCTGGGGATCTCTCCCAATCCCTTCATGGGCGAGGCGTCTATAACCTTCTTCCTCGAATCCGGCGGCGTGCCGGTCGACGTATGCATCTATGACCTCAGCGGCCGCCTCGTCGCGACTCTGGCCGATGGAGCCATGCCGGCATCCGGCGCTCATCGGCTCACCTGGAACGGAACCGACGCCTCAGGCGCTCCAGTTCCCGGCGGGGTGTACGTCTGCCGTCTTACCACCCCGGTTTCGGCAGAGAGTGCGAGGATGGTGCTGGTCAGATAGACCCGGATATGAACTTTACATAATATCTCTTATCGGACATTATGGATGTCCTGAAGGAACGGCCGGGGCTCCGCTCCCCCGGCCGTTTTCCTATCCGTGATGAACGAGGCGGTCCGCGATCGTCGGCGGTCTATTCCATCCAGTCCATTCTGGCGAGCTGGTATTCGTCGAACTCCGTAGTATCTCCGCGCATCTCGATCGATCGTACGAGAAGATTCCGTGCGGTTTCGACGTCTCCATCGGCCATCGAGATCCTGGACAGTCCCGCCAGGGCTTCGGCGGCCATGATCGGATATTTCACAGAATCTCCTGCAACCGTGGAATAGCTGTTCCGGGCGTTCAACAGGTCCTGCTCGCCGCCTCTGTTCTCGAGGGCGACGCCTAGATGGAGCAGAGCGCTCGCCTTAGTCATAGCGTCGGGACGCGAGGACAGAAGAGACTGCATGGTCTGGATGACTTCGTTGTCGCGCCCGAGAAGTATTCCGGCCTTCGCTGCGAGAATCGCTGCCCTGCGGCCCCAGTCCCTGTTCTGATTTCTGCTGTAGACTTCTCCTGCAACCATATAGGCCTGGTTGAGAGCCGCCGCGGCCTGATCCATGTTCCCGGCCGCCGAGAGCTGTTCGGCCTGTTCGAAGAGAGTCTCGGCCAGGATGTACCGTGCCATGCTTTCTGCGTTCTGCCTCCTGCTCGACTGAATCACGCTCTGGATCACCAGGATGAGCGCAAGGAGCACGACGCATCCTATGGCGGTCTCCTTTATGTGGGATCGCAGGAAGTTCCAGGCCGTGGCCAGGTTCTCCGCAACGGGATCCCTCTTCAGTTCGGTCTTGGTAAGCCGCTTCCTGGTTCTGTGCGCCATCGCTCCTCCTGCATCAATGAGCTGGATGCAACTCCGTTATCTGCCCCAGGACTCCGCGGACCTGGCAGGCAAGTGATTCCGGTGTTTCGCCGGACCCGTTGTAGATGACCCAATCTGCTTTCTCCAGCTTCTCCGTCAAGGGCGCCTGACAGTCGAGCCGCCTTGCCGCCTCTTCCGGCTGGAGCCCGTCGCGCGATATGGCTCTCGCCAGGCAGGTCTCCCTGTCGCATGCCACAACGACGACGGCGTCCATCAGCCTGTCCAGCCCCATTTCGAATATGAGCGCACCCTCCAGGACATACAGCCCTGCTGCGTCCGCCAGCGTTGCGGCGCACAGCCCCGCCCACCGGGCCATGATCGGGTGCATGACTGCCTCCAGGCCGGACCTGGCGTCACGATCGACGAACACCATGCCTCCCAGAAGTTTTCTCGCCTCTCTGCCGGACATGTTCTCGAGCCCGTCCAGACCCAGCCCGGCGCCTATCCTCGACCTGATCCGCGGCTTCTCCATCAACCTGTGCCCCACCGCATCCAGGCTGCACACCCCGGAGACCTGTCCGTCGGAGGCGAAGGCTGCCGCGACTGTACTCTGCCCCGAGCCGGCCGAACCCGTGAGTCCTATCAGTATGGCCATCAGAGCAGTTCCTCTTCTGAAGCGCCGGTAAGAATATCCCCGGGAGACGGCCTCATCCGCACGAGCTCCCCCGGTTTCGAACCCGCAGGAACCCTCACTGTAACGTAGTTGTCGGACAATCCGACAAGCCTCCCTCCAATCCGCCTGGACTCCACGAGAACTTCGAGCTCCTCCCCCGCCTGGGATCGAGCGTATCGCGTCCTTCTCGCCTTCGAGGCCGCTCTGAGGGCGTCCGCACGCTCCTTGGAAGGACTTCCCGGGCAGCGCTTTCCAGAAGCCGCGCCGGCCCGTGTGCCCGGCCTCGGCGAGAACGGGAAGACATGCGCGTAGTCCATCAGACCGTGATCCGGGTCGAGCAGCCTCATCGTCTCAGCAAAATCCTCGTCTCTCTCGCCCGGGAATCCCGTGATCAGGTCGCCACCCAGTATGCAGCCCGGAAAGGCCCGCCTGGCCTCCATAGAAAGTCTCACGACGTCCTCGGCTGTGCAGGCCCTTCCCATCAGCGACAGAACCCTTGTGCTGGCGCTCTGGAAGGACAGATGCAGATGCCTGCACACACCCCGCAGTGCAAGCCCGGAGAGGAAGCCGTCGCCGAGGCGCATTGGCTCCAGCGAGCCCAGCCTGACCCTGAAGCGGGGCGGTTCGAGCAGATCGCGCAGAAGTTCGGCCAGGCCGTACGAGGATCCATATCTGTCAGCCCCGTAGGACGCTATGTCGACTCCGGTCAGGACTACCTCCCTGAATCCGGCTTCCGCAAGTGAGTCCGCCCGTTGCAGTATCTCGTCCCTGTCGAAGCTCCTCGAAGGCCCTCTGGCCAGCGGAACTGCGCAGTAGGCGCACGAGTTAGAGCAGCCGTCCTGTATCTTCAACTGGCCCCTGCTCCGGAACGCCCCGCATGGAGTGGAGAGCGGCTCCTCCGGGCAGAACTCCCGGGTCAGCCTCGGGTCTTCGGGGTAATCTCCGGGGAAGAGCCTTGCAGCGCATCCCGTCAGGATTATCCTTGCACCCGTACCGGTCAGCAGCCTCCTGGCGGCCTTTCTGGACTTGGACTGACTCCTGGCGGTCACGCAGCAGGTTCCCAGCACTATGACATCTGCAGCTTCCAGGTCTTCGACGATTCCGANNAGCCTGCACCCGACGTTCAGATGTCCAACCCCGGCCATGAAACCTTCCGACAGAGCCCTGGAAAGCAGTGTCGCCGCGGAAGGCCCCTTCAGGAACCTTCCGCGGCGTTCATGCGCTAACCGTTCTCTTCGTCTCCGGCGGCCGCTTCGTCCGACCCGGCCTCGGGAGCGGGTGCGGGTTCAGGCTCGATGAGCGACCGCCCGCCCTCCTCGTCGTAGGTGGTCGCACGGAGAGGCATCTGGACAGGTTCGGCCGGGGGTCTGTCCTCGAGCCCGGCCCTGAACTGACTCAGCTCCTCCATGGACCGGCCGTTGAAGTAGCTCCTCACGCTGAGCACGATGCGCCTGCTGCTGGGAACGACCTCGATGACCCTTAGCGGCAGGTCGTCGCCGATCCTGAGTACGTTCTCGGGGTGTTCGAGCGTCTCCCAGCCGAGCTGGCTGAGAGGGACGAAGCCCTCTATGGAGTCGCCCAGGTCGACCACCACTCCCCTTTCGAGGAGCTGGACGACCGAACCGTGGATTTCCGTGCCTTCGGGCAGCTTCTGATCCATGGTATCCCAGGGGTTGTCCGTGGTCTGCTTGAGCCCGAGCGAGATCCTGTGATTCTCCCTGTCGATGCTCAGGACTACGACCTTCAGCACGTCGCCCTTGGATAGGACTTCGGAGGGATGAGTCACCCGCCTGGTCCAGCTCATGTCGCTGATGTGCACCAGACCGTCGATCCCGTCCTCGATCTGAACGAAGGCTCCGAAGTTCGTGAGGTTCCTTACTATGCCCTCGACTACCGAGCCGACCGGATAACGCTCCTCTATGGTATCCCACGGATTCTCCTGCGTCTGCCTCAGTCCGAGGGATATCTTCCGCTCCTCCTCGTTCACGTTCAGCACTACGGCCTCGAGATCGTCCCCCACGCTGAGGATCTTGGAGGGATGCCTGACCTGCTTGGTCCAAGACATCTCCGAGACGTGGATGAGTCCCTCCACGCCGGGTTCGAGCTCGATGAAGGCGCCGTAGTCGGTTATGCTGGCGACCTTGCCGCTGACGACCGAGCCCTTGGGATACCTCTCGCCGACGCCCTCCCAGGGGAAGGGCTGCAACTGCTTCAGACCCAGAGAAATGCGCTCGCGGTCGCGGTCGAACTTGAGCACCTTTACCTCTATCTCGTCGCCGATGTTCACGAGCTGGCTGGGATGGCGAACCCTGCCCCAGCTCATGTCGGTTATGTGGAGGAGGCCGTCGATTCCGCCGAGGTCCACGAATGCGCCGAAATCCGTGATGTTCTTCACGACGCCGGTGCGCACCTGATCCTCCTCGAGTTCCTTTATCAGCTTCTCCTTCAACTCCGACCGCGCCTCCTCGAGGACCTGGCGCCTGCTCACCACGATGTTCCTGCGCCTCTTGTTCAGCTTTATCACGCGGAACTCGAGCTTCTGGTTGATGAACTTCTCGAGGTTGGGAACCTGCCTGAGCGCGACCTGTGAACCGGGCAGGAATGCGTCCACGCCCATGATGCGCACGACGAGACCGCCCTTGATCCTCTTGAGAACGGTGCCCTCGAGGATGGTGCCGTTGTCGTAGGCGGCCTTGATGTCCGCCCAGACGCGGTGGAAGTGGGCCTTCTCCTTGGAGACGCTGACCCTGCCGTCCTGGTCTTCGAGAGTCTCGATATAGACGTCCACCTGCTGCCCGGGGACTATCTCCTCGTCCTCCCGGAACTCGGACAGCGGGATGACGCCCTCGCTCTTGTATCCGATGTCAACGACGACCTCGTTGCCGACCCTCTGGAGTATCGTGCCGGACAGGATCGTGCCTACCCGGACCTCCGTAGTCGTGATGGTGCCGTTATAGGATTCCTCGAGCTGACGCCTTTCTTCCGGAGAGTACTCGAATCCCTCGATCCTTTCGATCTCCTCCGGCGTAAGTCCGACGCAGTACTCCTTTTCGCTCAATTCGCACTCCTCTCGGCCTCTGCTGCGAGGCCAGCCTTGGCTCCCGTTTCCAGTATCCTCTCCATTATCAATTCGGCTATCGAAGCGAATCCGCCGTCTCCGGCGGCGTCCGTCATCTCCTCAGGGGCGATCGGGTCACCCAGTGAGACCGAGAAGCGCGGCCGCCTCAGGACGGCCCCCAGCGGCCTGTCGGTGCCGTGGATGAATATCGGCAGCACGGGCACTCCGGTTCTCTGAACGAGCATCCCGATTCCGGGCTTGGGTCTGAGGGCCCGGCCGTCATGGCTGCGAGTGCCCTCGGGGAACATGAGAAGGGCGCCCTGCGAGAGCAGGATGGACTCGGCGGTGCGCAGGGAGGCCCTGTCGATCCTTTTCCGATCCACCGGAAAAGCATTGAGGCGGGCGAAGAACCATGTTGCGGCCCTGCCACGGAAAAGCTCGCTCTTCGCCATGAAGTGGACAATCCGGGGTATGCAGCTCCCCAGAACGGGCGGATCGAGTTCGGAGATGTGGTTGCTCGCCATCAGGAGTCCGCCGGTTCTGGGAACCTTCTCGACCCCGGTCACCCTCAGTCCGAAGACCGCCTTGATCACGAGGTGGCCGTACCTTTGGAGGGAGGGCATGTACCTGCGCCTAGACAACATCCCTGCGCCTCCCGCGAACTGCCTCGTAAAGCGAGACCACCTTTTCCACCTGTTCGGCTACCGTCATGAGGCTGGTGTCCAGGAGGACGGCGTCCGGCGCAGGCCTCAGGGGGCTGTCGGAGCGTTCCCGGTCCCTCCGGTCCCTCTTAATGAGGGAGAGAACCACTGAGGCGAAGTCCTCCTCCCCCGCGGAGCCCGGACCCTGGTCGCGCAGCCTCCTCACGGCCCTCACTGCCAGATCGGCTATCACGTAGACCTTGAGTGAGGCGTCGGGAAACACGACCGTGCCCATGTCACGGCCTTCGGCTACGAGATCGCGCCCGGATGCGAATTCGCGCTGCTTGAGGACCATGGCCCGCCTGACCCCGGACAGCGCCGACAGGAGACTGGCCGCTTCGCTTATCGCCGGCGTGCGGATGCAGGCCGAGACGTTCTCGCCATCGAGGAACGCCTCTCCATTATGCAGCGATATCGAGTGAGATTCGATCAGCGCGGCGAGAGCCCCGCCGTCAGATCCGCAGCCGTTCCGAGCGCAGAGGAGAGCAGCCATCCTGTACATCGCGCCCGTGTCCAGGTAGTCGAATCCCAGCACGCCGGCGCAGAGTCGCGCTGTCGTGCTCTTGCCCGAACCCGCGGGCCCGTCGATGGCGATCAGATCAGGCAGACAAGGTCACGTCCCCTCTTTTACGCATAGAGGAGAATTATCTCCCCGCAGGGCTCCGCCGTCAATGAGACCCCGGGGGTTCGAGGCCAACGAGGGAGTAGAGCATACCTGCCTCCTTGCGGGACAGGTTCCGGTGCCCGCCCCTGGGGAGATCGCCTATCGTGACCGGGCCGAACCGCGTCCGCTCCAGCGAGGCGAGAGTCAGGCCGGCTGCGGCCGCCATGCGCCTCACTTCGTGGTATCTCCCGCTCGACAGGACGACGGAGAGGCGCCTGGCTCCCAGCGGCGCAACGGATACGGGCCGGCAGAGCGGACCGGGACCAATCGAGATGCCTGAGCGAAGCCTGCCCAGCACGCCGCCCGGGATGTCCCCGGCCAGGGTGAGGACGTACTCGCGCTCCACCCCCCATCTGGGATGGGTCAGCCTGTTGGTCAGGTCGCCGTCGTTCGTCAGGATGAGCAGTCCGCCGGTGTTGATGTCCAGCCTGCCGACCGGCACGCAGCCGGGCGTCAGCCTCTCGAGCAGGGCCTTCAGCCTGCCGCTCCTGTCCGCCATGCTCGTCTCGACCCCGATGGGCTTGTTCCAGGCATAGATCGAAACATCGGGAAGGACGATCCTCCTTCCGGCATACTCCACCCTGTCGCCCGGTGAGACCTGCACGCCCAGGGACTCGGGGCGTCTTCCATTCACCGTCACGAGCCCCTGCCTGATCAGGTCGTCGCAGGTTCTCCTGGAGCCCACTCCCGCCCTTGCGAGGAAGCGGTTCAGCCTCATCCCGCCCGGCCGCTCATCTCCTCCGGGTGCGCTATGAGCCGAAGAGGTCGGTTTCACTCGGGGCATCCCCCTCCCCATCCCCTCCGGAGCCTATCAGCTCCTCGATCTCCCTCTTGCGGGGAAGGTGGTCGATGTCGTTCAGTCCGAAATAATTCAGGAATCCCTCGGTCGTGGAATAGGTGAGCGGTCTTCCCGGCGTCTCCTGTCTCCCGCTGATCCTGATCAGCCCGCGCTCCAGCAGGGATTTCAGCGCGCTGTCGCAGTTCACGCCCCTGATGGCCTCGATGGCTGCTCTGGTGCAGGGCTGGTTGTATGCGATCACGGCCAGGGCCTCCACTGCGGCGCGACTGAGTCTTCCCGGCCTCCTGTCCTCGAAGAGCTGGGCCACGGAAGACCCGACTCCGGGATCGGTCACCATGCGCCAGGATCCGGCGGCCTCCTGGAGGATCATCGCGTGGCCCTCCTCCTCCAGCGCGGCCTGAATCCTCTCCAGCGCCCCGGTGACGGTTTCCGGTCCGGAACCTGTCAGGTCGCAGATCTCGTCGAGGCTCAGCGGACGGTCGGAGGCGAACAGGAGGCCCTCGACGATGCGCGCTGTCACATCCAGCATTTCACACCCAGCCTTCGGACCTGACGAGTACGAGTTCACCGAACGGGACAGGCTGGGTGAAGGTGACCAGCCCCTGTCTGGAGAGCTCCAGCAAGGTGATGAAGAAGGCCACGATGATGCGCCTGTCGAGGGTCGCGCCGACGAGATCCCTGAAACTGGTTCCCCGCCCGTGCCTCAGTCTGGTGGATATCATCTCGATACACTCGCTGATCTTCAGTTCTGGCCTCCTGTATTTCTGGACGGGCTCCTCGGGCACGGCCGAGAGGGAGTCCATCGCCTCGATCAGATCCAGCAGGGTCACCTCCCCCGGCGAGGTCGTCCTAGGTGCGTCCGTAACCCATCTCTCCCTCTCCCCCGCCGAAGGGAACGCGTTGCGCCAGATCTCCTCGCTCTCCCGGAGCTCCGCCGCGACCTCCTTGAAGGCGCGGTACAGAACGAGCTGGCGCATCAGGGCACGGCCCGGATCCTCCTCGACCTCCACCGATCTGGACGGGAGGAGGGCGCGGCTCTTGATGCTGGCGAGGGTCGCCGCCATGACCAGGTATTCGCTCGCTATGTCGAGGTCGAGTTCCTCGGCCTCCCGGATGTAGTCGAGGTATTGCGAGGCTACTCTTGCCATGGGCACCTCTCTTATGTCCAGCTCATCGCGCTTGATCAGATAGAGCAGAAGGTCGAGAGGGCCCTCGAACTGCTCGAGGCTGATCCGGCAGGCGTCAGATGACATAGCCCAGCTCGAGCAGGTCGTGACGGTTGTCGGGCCACGACTCCCGGACCTTCACCCAGAGGTCGGGCAGGACGACCTTGCCGAGCAGGTCGCCGGCTCCCCTGGAGGCGGAGTCCGTTATCTTCTGGAGTGTCTGCCCTCTGCGCCCTATCACGATGCCCTTGAAGGAATGCCTGGATACCAGGAGATTGGCCCTGATGTAGGTCTTGGAATCCCGGAGGGAGTACTCCTCGATCTGGACGGCCGTGGAGGTGGCTATCTCCTCCGGGAGGACGTGGAACAGTTCCGTCCTGATGAGTTCCGACACGAGGAAGCGCTCGGAATGGAGGGTGATGCAGCCGTCCGGAAAGAGCCTCCTTCTCATGGGGAGCAGCCGGACCAGGGCGTCGAGCATCTCCGCTGCACCCGTCCCCCGCGGCGGACACATGGCTACGGCGTACGGGAACTCCCGCATGAGACCGGCCTGGTTGAGAAGCGCACGCCAGAGGGAGGCATCGAATCTGTCCACATGGGTCAGGCCCAGCACGACCGGCCTGCCCTCGAAACGCCTGAACAGCTCGGATGCCTCGGGGGAGGAAAGCTCCTCGCCGAGACGGGTCGCATCCACCAGCAGGCATGCCGCATCCATCCAGTCCAGCAGGTTCAGGTTGACGGCCGATGCGAGAGGCGGCGTGTCGATCAGGCATACCTGGCAGTCATCCCCCGCCCTGTGGCAGATCCCGGAGAGCGGCACCCGCGTCGTGCCCCGGCCCGGAGTGACCGGGGATATGTTCTTGCCTACCAAATAGTTGAAGAGAGAGGACTTGCCGGAGTTGGCGGCTCCCGCGATAACGGCGTATCCGGCGTGTATCCTCCCCTCCTCCCGGGTCATCAGGGCTCTTCCCCGTCGTCGGCCAGGGTTCCGCGGAAGGCGAAGAAGTCGCCCGAAGCGGTTCCGAAATAGACCGTACCGTTGGCGAGTATGGGCGCCGTTCCCGAATAGCCGCCCATCTCGATGCTGAACCGGATCTCGCCCGTCTCGACGTCGAGCACATGAAAACGCTGGTCGTCGGAGCAGACATAGAGCGAGGCCGCCCCGACCGCGGGAGGAAGCTGGACCCAGTTCTCCAGGGGAGTGTCCCACTGCAGGGAGCCGTCCTCTTCGGACAGGCAGACCACCCGGCTGTCGCACGTGCCTGCGAAGACTCTGCCCCCTGAGAGGACGGGTCTGGAAATGACGGTGCGGACGGGTTGGTGCACCAGGTCGGTTTCCCACACGACCGTTCCCGAAGCGAGGTCGATCCTTCTCACGACTCCGTCCGAGAAGCCGATATAGACTGAAGAGCCTCCTATCGAAGGAGCGGAGGCCTGCGCGGAGAAATCCCTCCTCCAGAGCTCGTTCCCGCCGGCGCCGTAGGCGCACGCGATCCCGTCCTCCGAGGTGAATACAGCAATCGTGTCTGCAAGAGCAGGACCGAGTATCACGCCGCCCGGCGATGCGGACCAGAGCAGATCGCCGCTCGCAGCCGACAGCGCCGCAATCGAGCCCTCGGAGTTGCCGGTGACGAGGATGGTATCGCAGAGGAGCCCCACCGATGCGAAGATGTGGTATCCCAGTCCCGCCTTCCAGCGGAGCGAGCCCGATGCGCGGTCCAGCGAGTAGACATATCCGTCCTGGCCGCAGAAGAACACTGCACTGTCGCTTACTGCAGCCTCTCCGTTCAGGCCGCAGGACGTTCCGAACGCCCATAGCCGCGAGCCGTCGGCGGCCGAGACGGCCATGAAGACGCCGTCGTTCCCTCCGAAATAGAGGGTCCCGCCGCAGAGGGCGGGGGCTGCGAAGAACTCCATGCCGGTATGGATTCTCCACAGGGTGTCCATGGGCGAACCGACATCCGGCCCCCAGACTCCGGTTCCGGACGGGTCGTTCCTGGGCTGGGACCATGTATTCGGGATCTCGTCCCTGACGGAGTCGGGGATGGCCTCGACTGTGACCGCCCCCATCTCGGCGTTCTCGTCGCCGTCCGCCGGCCCCCCGCCTCCACCGGCCCTTATCGCGACGATGACGACGGCCGTCACGACCAGCGCGGCAAGGGCGCCTATGAGCGGGGCGAACCTGGAGCCCGGGATTCTGCCGGGCGCGGCCGCGGATCTGGTCATGTGAACCTCCGCATCAGTAGATCAGAACCGGCGCGCCGATGGGAAGAGTCCTGTAGATTGCCTCGAGATCGGCGCTGCTGAGCCTGATGCATCCATGGCTGACGTTGCCGCCCCTCCCCGTGCCGTAGTGCAGCAGCACGCCTCCGCCCAGGTCGACCTTGTAGGAGCCAAGCGCCCCGGGCACCTGCCGGACATAGAACCTCTCCCCGGCCGTCAGGGAGTCGTTGTAGTAGGCGATCTGTTCTTCGTAGGAGAGATCCTGCGGGATCGTGACCACCTGGTCGGGATCCGGAGGAGCGGCATTCTGCTCCAGCCAGAACCAGTCCGGCCTGAACCAGTATGGATTAGTCCCGTTGCCTAGTACGTGCCTCAGACCTCTCGGAGTGCTGAAATCCCAGGTCTCGCCCGTTACGTTGGAGGTCCAGCCCTTCCCGGTGCCGCAGTATCCGGACCTCACCAGGAGATCGCCCATGCGGAGATGGAACCTGTTCTGGCCGGTATCGATGATCAGGTAGTAGCCGGGGAAGACCGATGCAATGCTGTCCGCGGCGATCCGTGCCTCCAGTGAGACGGTGCGGCCCCGGTAGTACTCCATGGAGTCCCTGCAGGCGCCGAGCGTGGAATCTGCGGAGAGGATGGTGTCCATGAGAGCTATCGAGGCTCTGGCATCGTCCAGAACCTTCGACGCCCCGGAGCGCTCCGCCCTCAGCATCATGGCCATCACGAGCAATGCGGCGAGGCTCGCCGCCAGACAACAGCCGAGGACGGCCGCGGATCCGCTGAGTGTTTTCAAGGGGTTCCTTCCTAGATGACCGGATCCGGGACGAGGTTGAGCTGGGTCTGCCAGCTCGCGGGCCTTCCCCGGACGTCGATGTGTACGAACGGACCGTGTTGCGGAGTCCATCTGTAGGCCGACGCCCCGCCGACGGGAACGGAACCGGAGGCCTCGATCCGCCTGGTCAGATCGACTATGAAGCTCCCGTCGCCTATGTCGATCCTCTTGTTCCTGTCCACGTCGTCCATCAGGTTGTTGGGCGGAAAGCTCTCTACCCAGATGTCCGCTGCGGTGCCGTAGAGATGGGCGCTGAAGTCCGTCTCGTTGCCGATGGAGCTGTTGTATTCCGGAGACCTGAATCCGCTGAACACGTGGATGTCGAGCGGTTCGGGGTACGACTCCCCGAGAGAGGAGAGCAGTGTTTCGAGCTTGTCGACCAGCCTCAGATCCAGTGCGAGGTATTGCGGATAACAGCCTTCCGTGTGGCCGAGGAACTCGCCCAGGGTGAAATGGCTTGAGAGCCTGACGCCGGCGTCGGCCTGACGCATCTCGATGAAGGCGGCCGGATTGTCGCGCCTCGAGTTTCCGTCGCCATAGAGGCCGATCGGATATGAGTTCAGGGTCGTGGTCCTCCATCTGGACGCATCGACAAGGATGATCAGGGCGTATTCCTGAACCGCATCCCGCGAAGACAGGGAGAGCCTGACCACGCCGTGTCTCCTGGGAGCCGTCCAGGAGGCGGAGGTACCGGAACAGGAAGCGGGCTCGCCTCCGGAAAACGCCCAGGAGCAACTGTCCGGGGTGGACAGGGAGAGGGTTTCGCCAGGGTAGCAGGAGAGGGACATCCTCGAGGGGTGCAGCCGCGCGTCTCCGACTGAAAGCGGAATCCCGGCCGGTCCCGGATCGGGATCGGACGACGTCGAGAAAACCATGAGCCATGCAAGGCTCCAGACGAGCATCGGGCTACCTCCGGACCATGTTTTCGCAACAGAGTATCATAACGAAGCGAGCGGGCCTGGAATACCGTCCGTCCCGTGGAAATGGACGGTCCTCCCGTCGAGGCGGATGCTCCCCTCGCAGTGGAGCCGGACTGCAAGCGGGTATATCCGGTGTTCCTCCCTGAGTATGCGGCGGGAGAGCGACTCCACCGTATCGGTCCCGAGTACCGGGACGGCCGCCTGGAGCACGACCGGGCCGGTATCCGTACCGGCGTCCACGTAATGAACGGTGCAGCCGGTGATCCTCACGCCGTACTCGAGAGCCCTGGCCTGTGCATCCAGCCCGGGGAACGAGGGCAGCAGGGATGGATGGATGTTCAGTATCCTGCCCTCGAACCTGTCCAGGAGAGGCCCCTTCAATATCCTCATGAAGCCGGCCAGACAGACCAGATCGATCCCCCTGTCCTCGAGAAGAGCCGCGATGGAAGCCTCCATTCCGGCCGGGGATGCACCGCGTGCGGCCCCCGGATCGAAAACCGCCTTCTCTATCCCGAGACGCTTCGCCTTTATCAATGCCTCCGCCTTCGGGTTGTCTGTGGCGAGCAGCACCACCGATGCGTCTCCCAGGTCGGCGGTGCAGAGAGCCTCGAAGTTGCTGCCCCTTCCGGAGGCCAGCACCGCTATCCTTCTGCCGCTCATCTTCCTCGCTCCTCCCCGGGATCGGCGGGCCGCCATGCAGGCGGATCGGAGAACCTCCAGACGATGCCATAGGCAATCCTCCGGTCTCCGTCGTCGAATATGTCCTCCACTGCTCCAACGAGCGAGAACCCTCCGAGCGAAAACGCGGTGCAGAAGTCGGCGCGGATCTCCTCCGTCGGATCGTCCTCTCCGGTGCGCGTGGCCGTCATTCTTCCACCGATGTTGATCCTGCCGTTCCTGCCGTAGGCGAACCCGGGGAATACCGTCATCGCGGCACGCAGCAGGCTGTCCGACCGGAAGGCCGAGGCCGATAGCCAGGAGGGCCATCTCAGGTGGATTCCCGAGGTGAAGGCGCCGTCCCGGTAGTACGCTTCTGCTCCGACCGGACCCCATGAGGCCGTGGCGAGCAATCCGCCCCCGGATTCCCCCGCGCCGGTGAGGGCCACGCCCAGAACCGGTCCCGAGGGTATCGTCTGCAGGACTCCCGCCATGCCAACGGCTTCCGCGTCATCGGGATCGCCGGACAGATCCCCTCTCGCCACCAGGATCGTCCCCCCGAATCCGGCCGAGGCCTTCAGATGAGCCTCGACATGAGCTATCGAATCCCATGCGGAAGCTCCGGCTGCGGCCTCCATGCGGAGACTGCCGCTGCCGAAGGCGGCGGAGAGCGATGGTTCGGCGTAAGTGACGCCCCCGGAAGGCGAAACGATGCCGCAGGATACTTCGAGATCGGGCCTGCCGGGGGCGAACGAGGCACGGGCGGCGTATCCGTCGGGGATGCCCGAGCCCTGCCACAGGAATCCGTCGAGTGAAAACGGCTTACGGACGAGGCTCAGGAGCTGTGTAGAGAGCGTGTCCTCCCGCCCGAGGGCTGCTCCGAACCCCAGCCCCATCGGGAGAGGCCTCTGGAGGAGTCCGGCATACCTGTTCCTTCCGACTGTGCTCTCCATCAGGCCGGCCATGCTCCTGTAGCTGCTGTCGGGAATCTCCGGCACGGCGAACTCCATCGTCCATCCTCCGCCCCCCCATACGCCGGCTTCCAGAGGACTCCTGACGGAAACCGATTCGAAGGAGCCCCAGGCGGGGAGAGGGACACCGCCCGGGAGCAGCATTCGAGGGTGGCCGTCGATGAGAATCCTCGAATCGTCCGCAGCCATGAACGGGAGTTCGGACCATTCCAGGAGGAGTTCCGTCTCGAGCAGGTCGATCGGGGAAGGCTCGAAGGAGGCCAGCGCCGCCAGGAGGAGCGGGATCGTGGTCAATTCCAGCCCGGCCTGCCCATTTGCTTGAACGTCAAATATTTGCCACGCTCAACCCCGGGCTGGTCCAGTGGATCGATGCCCAGTGAGAGTCCCGTGAGAACCGTGGCGATCTCGATCGTGCAGAGCAGCCTGCCCATGTCGAAGGCGTCCGGGGAACGGTCGATCGAGAGTCTGCAAACCGGCAGGCCCTTCTCCTCCAGGGCGGATGCGGTCGCGAAAGCCTCAGCCGACCGGAGCTCGCTCAGGGTCCTCCCCTCCAGCCACTCTATCGATGGATATCCCTGGAAGCCGCCGGGAAGTGGCTCCGATGGCCCGCCCACCTCGAGGAAGGTGAAGAACTTGTCGGACGGGCCCTCCATGAAGAGCTGGACGAGCGAATGCTGATCGGCCGGCCCCCGGCAGGCCAGCGGAGTCTGCCCGATGCCTCCCGATCCGTCGGGAGAGGTTTTCCCGAGGCTCTCCGCCCAGAGCTGGGAGAACCATAGCGCGGTGTCGTAAAGCCTGTCGCAGTAAACGAAGAAGACGTGCACCGGATGGGTGACGAAGTGCGACAGCCAGCACGCCGCAAGCCTTCCGGCAAGGCTTCCTGGAGCGTCCGAGTCGAAGTCCTCCACGCTGGAGGCGGCTCCGTCCAGCAGAGCGGAGGTATCGATGCCGGCCAGAGCCGCGGGAAGAAGCCCGACCGGGGACAGGACGCTGTATCTGCCTCCGACCGAAGGGGGTACCGGAAGCGAAGGCCAGCCTCTGTCCGTCGAGAGCCGCCTGAGGTCTCCCCTGGCGGGATCGGTGACGGTGACGATCCTCGAATCACGGAGATCCTCCGGCAGCCAGTCGTGGAAGGACAGGAACAGCGACATGGTCTCGGCGGTGGAACCCGACTTCGTGATCACGAGCAGGAGCGTCCTCGCGGGATCGCAGGACTCCTTGATGCGGGAGACAGTGAAAGGGTCGGGCGAATCGATCACATGGATCCCCGGGCGGGCGTCCGGCCCGGCGGCGAGGGCGGACAGCAGACATCTGGCGCCGAGGGCCGAGCCGCCTATTCCATCCAGCACCACGTCGTCGACCAGCCCGTCGAAGGACTTCGCCGTTTCGAGACACATGGCCTCATATTCCCTTTCGAAGGGCAGTTGCATGAAGCCCAGCCTGCCGGCCCTCCTCCATTCGCCGAACGCTTCCAGCGCCTGCCGGGAAATCCCGGGGAAGTCGAAACCCGCCTCCAGGGAGAATCCGCCGCGGTCAGAACGCATGAAACACCTCCCCCTCAGTCAGCAGCCTGCACCGGTCACGGACCGGCCCAGACCCGTATTCGCGAATCCGCCGGGAGAGCCCCGGTGACCGTCAGAGTCGAACCCGTCGTGCAGAGCACCTCGATTGCGAGGCTGTCACCATCCTCCAGCACCAGATAGCTCTCGAGCCCGGAAGTCCTCAGCGCCTGCCTGGGGACGGAGAACGATCCCGGGAAGGCGAACAGGCTGTCCGTCGGCAGGCCGGAATATATGGCGCAACCGTCGCCGATTTCCACGAGCCGGAGCGGACCGGCCGATTCCGGCCATCTCAGCATTCCGGCGCCCGGCGGCGGCGTCAGGGCGACAAGGCTGTCGATCCCGGTCAGGATCAGAACCACAGGCCCGCCCGGGACCGGCCGTGGGACGGAGACGACCAGGCCGGCCACGGGGGCCGTGAGGACCAGGCGCGATGCGGAATCCAGCGCGGCGCACCTGGCTGACTCTTCCGCAAGGATCACGGCGAGGGAGGTGTCGCCCGGCGAGACGTCGAAACGGGCCTGTGCAATGGCAAGGGCCATCCGCGAGCGTTCGAGCTCCATCATCGACATGGAGTCCCTGCCGGTGGCCAGGGTGTCGCCGGCCTCGACCTCGTCGCCGGGCGAAACCCGTGGCCTGACCTCGCCGACGGGACCTGGAACGCTCCAGAATAGAGGCATCGTGTCCGGCGGCGCGGCGCTCACCATGAACACGGCCGGAGCGCCCGGCTGGATAGAGGATTCAGTTATGTTTTCCGGTGTCACCGGATCGGGATCGCCGCCCCCGCCGCCGCAGGCGGCTGCAAGAAGTACTGGACAGGTGAGGATGAGTGTCTTAACTTCGCGCCTGATCCATCCAGACCGCCCGGAATGGCGGGGAAAGGTTTCGATGCGACTCTTCGACAAGCCCCCTGCCGTCATCCTCGCCTCCCTCCCCCTGGTTGTCCTGCTCGCATCCTGCGGTTCTCCGCAGACTGCGGGCTTTTTCGCAGGTCCGCTCGTCGGGCGCGAGTCTTCCTCGTCCGACTCCTCCCCCGCCGCGACACCGCCGACCGCGGAGGATACACTTCTCAACTGCACCTTCGACAACATCCTCGATGCGCCGTTCGGACCCGGCTGCCGTTTCGAGATCTATCACGGCGGGTTGCACATCGACAATTCCGCCTCGCACGATGCCGCAGTCCTGCTGTCGACGGCCTCGCTCCTCAGGGACGGATTGGTGGAGGCGGTGTTCGAGGTGGACCGCTCCAGGCCCCACTCCGTACTGGGGCTGATACTCAGGGCCGAGGACTACGACACCTTTCTGATGGCCGGTGTCAACTCCCGAGGCCAGTACACCGTGCAGAGATGTCTGGGCGGCCTCTGGACTCCCGTTATGGGTCTCGATCCGTTCGAATCGAGCAGGCTGCTTCCGTTC
The DNA here is from genome assembly GCA_001618605.1 of Candidatus Fermentibacter danicus. Lineage (GTDB taxonomy): Bacteria > Fermentibacterota > Fermentibacteria > Fermentibacterales > Fermentibacteraceae > Fermentibacter > Fermentibacter danicus. The sequence goes on along the minus strand of LKHC01000145.1, from coordinate 53,122 downwards.
GATCCGGAACGGGTCGTCCTGACCGCCGAGATACATGGCAACTATGTCGATTTCTCCGTGAACGGACAGCTCCTGCAGGTCGTCCGGACCACCGTCCCGGTCATGGGACAGACCGGTGTCTTCGTGGACGCATGGACCAGCGCCGTGCTCGACCGTTTCACGGTAGTCCCCCTGAGCCGGCCGTGACCTCGTTCGCATGCCTGCTGGCCGCACTGGCCGCTCTGGCGGGGACGCCGCCCGGGGTCTATTCGTGCGAACCGCCGGATACGCCTCCTCCTCCTCCGCTCCCCGAGGGATCCGACAGGTTCCCCGTTCTCTGCTACCATTCGATCGACACCGGCGGGGAGCTTTCGGTGAGCGCACGGCGATTCAGGAACGACCTCGAGCAGCTCGAGAGCGAAGGCTTCTTCCTGATCACGCCCGAAGATTTGTCGAACGGCCTCGTCAGACTCCCCGCGGGGAGGAGTCCGGTCATGATCACGTTCGACGACGGATGGCAGAGCCAGTTCAATTATCTGAGGAGACCGGACGGCTCTCTCGAGATCGACCCCCGGTGCGCGGTAGGCATCCTGGAGGAGTTCTGCGACTCGCACCCCGACTTCGGACGTGGCGCCGTGTTCTTCATATCCTTCGACAAGATCCCCTTCGGACAGCAGGAATACATCGAACAGAAGTTCAATTTCCTGCTCGACCGCGGATACTGCATCGGGAACCACTCGGCCAGGCACCGCAGCTTCATGGGGATGGGCGCCGACTCCTGGGGGCCCGCCCTCACCGGGGCTCAGGAGGCGGTGAAGAAGTATGTGGGCATACGGCTCGGAGGGATGTACGCCGCAGCCTGGCCTGGAGGAATGATTCCCGAGGGCGCCCGTGTCGATGAGAGACTCTCCACGATCTCATTCGAGGGCATCCCCTCGGCCGGGCTCGGTTTCGTCGTGGACGGAGCGCTGGCCGATCTGGGCTCGCTCCGGAGCGCGTCGGGCCGGCTCAGGATAAGCCGGATGGACATGGCTCTCTCTTCTGTAACGAGGCTGCTGGGACACCGGGGGTTCTACCGTCCCGAGACGTGGCGCGAGGATCTCCACTCCCCCATGCCCTTCTCAGCGGTGCCCCTCGACTAGTCCGGCCGGTTACGGCCTTCCGCTTCCGTCCAGAAGCGTCCACTCTCTCGGCGGCAGCGGTCTGGACTCGAAGGCGGGTCTGCCCAGGCACAGCACGGCGCAGAGTCTGGACCCACGGGGCGCCCCGGCCAGCCTTCTCCACGAAGGCGTGATGTGGTAGAGGATCCTGGCCACCCCGTTCCAGAAGGAGCCGAACCCCATGGAGCACGCGGCCGTCATGACCATGGACGCGGCTATCACGCCGTCTTCCGCCGAAGTGGGGTTCCTCCGCGGGGTGAAGAAGAAAAGCACCAGCGGAGCCTGCCTGAATATCAGGTCCTCCCCTTTCATGAAGCGCCGCAGAACCGCCCCATACCCGGAGACGGCTCCGATCAGCCGGAGCGGGCCGATCTTCCAGAACGGCCGCAGCGCCCTTCTGACGCTCTCGTGGAGTGACCCGGCCTCCGCCCCTCCGAACGCGCGCACGACGATCCCGCACCTGTTGACGCCCGTGGGGCAGTAGCCGATCACGGACAGCATCTTCGCCCTTTCGGCCTCCGTCACCTCCACCGGCGCGAACACCCTCACCGATCTCCTGCCGGAATAGAGCTCAAGCAGCGGATCGATGCCGCATGCGGCGGAAGATCCCGGCAGGCTTCCGGAATGGAAGGCGTCCACGGGGCAGAAGGCGGAGCAGTGTCCACAGGAGATGCACCTGCGGAGATCGAAGGCCGGAGGAACTCCGGCGCCGCCGGACGCCGCGCCCGAGGGACAGACGGCGGAGCACCTCCCGCAGCTCGTGCAGAGGCCTCTGTCGATGGCTTCCTCAGGGGAGAATCTCAATCGCCACCCCCGTCGTGGCTATGCCCGGGTTCACCAGCACGACCCCGGGACAGTTTCCGTAGGGCTCTCCGGGATCCCAGACGCCGTTGCCGTTCCTGTCCGTCCAGGCCGATACGGTGTACCTGCCTGCAGGGATGCCCTCGAGAACGAACGGACCGCTCCGGATTCCGAAAGAAAAGGAATCGCCGCTGGAGCCGGCGGCCGTTACACCTATCACGATGTTCGCCCCGCCCCCTCTGACGACTCCCTCGATCGAGCCGGGTTCGTCGCCCCAGGCGGCTACGAAGGCCCAGCCCGTCGTCTGGAGAGTGTCACCGGAAGGGGATTCGAGGCCGGACAGGATTTCGACTCTGTACTGCTCCTCGCCCATCAGGTCGTGCAGGGGTGCGAACTCGAACGATCTCGAATCCCTGGCGGTGAGCGTGCCCTCGACTTTCGAGCCGTCCAGCACCCTGGACAGGCTGAATCTGGTCAGAAGCGAATCGTAATCGACCCAGTCCGAGAAGGAGAAGGCGATGATCGTCGAGGCGGACACCTCCGTCGCGCCCGGCGGCGGGTACATGGATTGCAGTCTGAGAGAGTCGGTCGCGACGGAATCGACGGCGGTGAATTCGATCGAGTCCGGATCGGAGGCGTTGCCGAGAAGATCCTCTATGGTTCCGTCCGTCCGGAGTATGCAGAGTCCGGCCGGAAGAGCCCCGGTGGCCAGTATCAGCGATCTGGCGTCACGGGCGCCGGACCCCCAGCATCCGAGTATCCCGATCCGGGCTCCCGAGGGGTCGCTCAGCGAGAACGACGCTCCGGGGGCCGCCGGGATGGCGGGCTGTTCGTTGAAATCCACCTGAAGATGGAATGCGTCCAGGGAAGTCACCGATACGAGCCTGGGGCCGACGGTGTCCACGACGGTCAGAACCATATCGAGGGTGAGCGTGTCGGCCGCCGGAAGGACCAGGGTGGTCTCGGCACCTGCTTCCATGTCGCGCTCCCACGTCATGCTCCTGTCCAGATCCTCGTAGCAGAGGACGGAGTAGCCGCCTCCGGGAAGCCAGCCCGCGAAAGCGATGCCTGTCGAGTCCGGAGTCGTCCTGCGCACGAGTTCATTCGACTCGTCGGTGACTTCGACCCGCACCTCCGCGCCGAACACGGTTCCGCCCTGCCTGGCCGTCGATATCCTGATGACCCCCGAAGGCAGCGTGTCCAGACCGCTGTAGGCGAAGTCGAGCGTCGCGCCCAGTTCGTTGCCATGCTGGTCGGAGAGGGATGACGGGATGTGGACGAGCAGTGTGCGGGCTCCGAGAGGCTCTTCGAGCGAGATCGTAATCGATCTCTGCGAACTGCCGATCCTGGCCGGGATACGCGGGAAGAGCTGCGCCTCGATGGTGCTCTGCTGAAGCCTCTCGTCCCATGATATCGTGATTCTGTCCAGTTCCGGCACCCCGGCCGAGGGAGGCGGAGAAACCGAGACCACCGAAGGCGGGGATTTGTCCTCCGGGCCTCCCGACGGAGCCACTATGCGGGCGCATCCGGCGGCGAGGATCAGAGACATGACGAAGAGCGAGGCGTCCCTCGATCTCACTGGCGCCGGCTCCTGGGCTGGGAGGGGTTCCGGAGGGCGGAAGCCCTCCTGTAGAAGCTCGACGCTTCCGTGTACCGTTTCTGCTTCTCCAGGACGATGGCCAGTTCGGAAAGGATGTCGGGATCGTCCGGCACGTGCTCGCAGGCCATCCGGAGATACTCCTCGGCGTTCGACAGCTTTTCCATGAGGTTGTAGCTCCTTCCGAGGAAGAAGAAGACGGCGGCATTGTCGCGGGACAGGTGCGAGGCGTTGATGAGGGTTTCGGCAGCTCGCTCGTAAAGCCCCCTGCGAAGAAGGGATACTCCCTCCAGGAAGACGAGTTCCTCGCGTGTCGCTCCGTTCCTGGCGGCCTTCTCCTCCCAGCCCTTGTCCCGCAGCGTGCCCAGGATATCGAGCAGACCCTTCGCCCTCATGAACAGGGCTCTCTCGGCCGTGGAGGGCGGCGTGTCCTCCTTCCCGGAGTCCGCCCTCTGAGCGGATCTGGGCTGCCTGGTCTTCTCCTGCTGCCCCTGGGTCTTCTTCGCGGCGTGTTCTCCGGCGGCCGGATCAGCCTCCGGCGCGGACGCCGGGGCGGCGACCTCCTCATCTTCAGGGGGAGTTTCCATAGCTGAAACCGGTTTCCGCGGGGCTTCCCCGGAGGGAGGCTCGGGCGTAACCAGCACAGGCTCCGACATAATTCTTTCGAGGTCCGTCTGTGCCTCCTCGACCGGTTCCTCTCCGGAGGCCGCGAACAGGGCCATCTGCCTCCCGGTCAGCCCGTCGGCGATCAGCTTGCGGAACGAGGCCAGTTGACGCTTCTCGTCGTCCATCTTGATGAGGGGGCGGAGGTGGAACTCGCTGATGTTCTCGGTGATCAGCAGTTCGCGCCTGATCTGGAGGGGCAGCTTCAGGACGTTGAGCACCTGTGTGATCCGGGCTCTGGAGAAGTTCAGCAGCTCCGCAAGCCTGCTCCTGTTGGGGACGATGGACATCCGGAGCAGGCCGTCGAAGAGGAGCGCCTCCTCCAGGCTGTTCTTCACCGACTTGTGAGCGATCGGGACGTGTATGGGATTCCTCACGACCATGGCCCTGATCGAGAGCATGCCGGCCGCTCTGGCCCGCCAGAAGGAGTCGTGGTTGATCAGAAGCGAGAATCTGCCCTCCTCCTCGATGAGAATCGGAGGAGGCACGGGTTCGACCCCGGGAGACTCCGGGCTCCAGCCTTCGGGCGGATCGAGGGAGTCGATCTCCTCGATCTTCACCTCTTCGAGCGGGATATGCTCGGAAAGCGGTTCAACTGCCTTCTGCACTGCCAGTCCCTCCATCCGCGAATGATCGATCCCATCCCTCGAAAAGGGCGGGACCGAGAGATGCCGGATCTCCTCCGTCGGAAACGAGATCCGCGGGAAGCCTGCCGAGCATGTTCCTCTGCCTCCTCGAAAAGCGCCATGTCCCGTTCACGATCGCTGTCGTGGTCTCCTCGGAAGACCGGCCGGCGTCGATGGAATCGAGCACCTCCCTGTATCCTATCGTCCTTCCCGGCGCGCAGCCCCGCCCGTAGCCCATCGCGAGCAGGCGTCCGACTTCCGCCTCCAGTCCGTCCTCCATCATCCTGTTCACCCGCAGGGATATCCTCGCCCGGAGCGCGGCTCCGGGAATCTCTATCCTCGCGATGCGGAAGGTGAACCCGCTTCTTCGTCCAGCACCGGTTCTGAGGACGGATGCACGGCGTCCCGACAGAATGGTTATCTCCAGGGCCCTGAGCGTTCTGACCGCGTCACCGGCCCCGATGGTTTTAGAGGAAACCGGGTCCAGCCTCGCCAGAAACCTGCGCAGAAAGCCCGCAGAGGATGCTTCGCAGGCGGAGAGAACCGTGCGGAGGGCGGGATGTGCGGGAGGCAGGTCGTCGAAAGGTCCGGTCAGTGCCCGGATGTAGAGGCCGGTTCCACCGACGATCACAGGCACGGCTCCCCTTGCGGAGATCTCGAGGATGAGCCGGGCGGCCTCCCGCGCGAACGAGCCGGCGGAAAAGCAGCCGTCCGGGTCTGCGATGTCGATCAGATGGTGGGGCAGCGCCGCCGTTTCCGCCCTGCCGGGCTTGGCCGTGCCTATGTCCATGTATCTGTAGACCTGACGGGAGTCGGCGCTGATCACCTCTATCGGGTAGTCCCGGGCGAGAGCCAGTGCGAGAGCGGTCTTCCCGGTTGCAGTGCAACCTGTTATCACCGGCACGGGAGGAAGGCGGATCATCTGCCGAACCTCCTGGCCAGCTCGTCGTAAGAAATCTCGATGAGTGTTGGCCTTCCGTGCGGGCAATGGAAGGGATCCTTCGTTGCGAACAGCATGTCCAGGAGTTCGGCGGCCTGGACTGGATCGAGGCTGTCGCCGAGCTTGACCGCTCCGGCGCAGGCTGCAGCGGCCGCGATCTGGTCCTGTGGAGGGAGAGAGGCCCTGGAGGGGTCCGACAGGGAGGCCAGAATCTCGTGTACCGCCTCCACCCCGTGCCTGACCCCCTCGGGAACCGCGCAGAGCATGAGGCGCCCCCCCGATTCCTGTATGTCGAAGCCGGCCTCGGCTATCATGTCGGAATAGAGCCCGAGCTGTTCGAGAGAGGCCGGATCGAGGTCGAGCCGCTCCGGCAGGAGCAGGCGCTGCTGCCCCGGACGGCCGGAGGGGCCCTTCCTGATGCTCTCGAAGAGGATTCTCTCGTGCGCGGCGTGAGGGTCTACTATCACGATCCCCCCTGCCATGGCCGAGACCAGGTAGCTCCTGCCCACCTGATAGATGGCGGCTGAAGGAGGCGGGGACGCTTCCTTTCGAAGCACACCACCGGGGGACTGAAGCTCGAATGCAGTCTCGAAGAGACTCGACGAAACCGGATAGCCGGATTCCTTCCCGAGGGCCGATCCGCCTGCGCTCCCGACGGCCGTCAGGCTCCAGCCACCCCCGCCACCGGCATTCAGGTTACCACCGGCAGCCGTCAGGCTCCCGCGCACCTCCTCCGTCCTGCGGCCCGTCGCATCCTCGACCGCCGATGCGACGAGGGCCTGGATCATCGAAGGCACGCGCATCCTGGCCTCCAGCTTCGCGGGGTGTACGTTCACGTCGTAGTCTCCCGGGGATAGTTCGAGGCTGCAGACGCAAAGGGGAAACCCGGAAGGCCCGCCCAGCATGCTCTCGAGGACATATCCCACGGCCCTGATCGAAACAGGCCTGCCGTTGAGCACGGTGTACCAGTTCTGTCTGGAGGAGGTGCGCCTCTCGGGGAAGAGGAGTATCCGAGCGCTCCTCGCGCCGTCCGAGGCCAGCCCGGTGACGGCTCCGGTTCCACGGGGAAGCTGGAATCTGGTTATGACGCGGGATTCGAGCGTGCCGGCGGGTATGGAGAAGACTCTCCGTCCGTCGCTCGTGAGAGAGATGGACACATCCAGCCTCGAGAAGGCCAGCGCCTCGAGATGACGGATGATCCACGACTCCTCGGTCTTCTCCGACCTGAGGAACTTCCTCCTCGCGGGCTGGTTGAAGAATACGCCCGACGCCACGATGGTCGTGCCCCTGGTCCTCGCGGCCGGTTCGACCCCTCCGAGTACGCCTCCGTCTATCGTAAGCCTCCAGGCCCCGGCTCCGTCGGATGTGACGATGGACATGTGGGTCACGGCTGCGATGCTGGGCAGGGCCTCGCCCCGGAATCCGAGCGTGGTCATGCTCTCCAGGTCCGAAGCCCTGGCGATCTTGCTGGTCGCATGCCTCTGCACCGAGAGGAGCAGGTCGTGCCGCGACATCCCGGAACCGTCGTCCCTTACGGTTATCGACTGCCGGCCCCCCCTCTCGATCTCCACCTCCACGGACGAGGCTCCTGCATCGATCGAGTTCTCGACCAGCTCCTTCACGATGGATGACGGCCGCTCGACCACCTCGCCGGCGGAGATGAGGTTGACCACCTCGTCGCTGAGAACCCGGATCGCCTGCAAGACTCCTCCATGGATGGTGCCGGGAGAGGGATTCGAACCCTCACGGCCTCGGGCCGACGGATTTTAAGTCCGTTGTGTCTGCCGTTCCACCACCCCGGCGTTTGTTAACGCAGGCATAGTATGGACAAGAGACGACGAGCCGGCCAGCCGGCGGCGCCTAGTCGATCCTGATGTAGCTCGATCCCTTCGCGCCGCAGATCGGGCAGGTGTCGGGAGCGCCGCGCTCGGCCGTATGACCGCACACGGGGCAGACGAAGTAGGGATACTGCTCGGCATCCGATCCGCCCAGGCCATCCAGCATCTTCTGGTAGAGACCGGCATGGATTTCCTCGACGGCCTTTGCGAACTCGAACGACCTGAGGGCCTGCTTCTCTCCCGCAGCCTTCGCGCGTTCGATCATGGGCGGATACATGCTCTTGAACTCGTAAACCTCGCCGTCAACCGCATTCTTCAGGTTGTCGGCCGTCCCGCCGATGCCGCCCATGGCGCGGAGGTGCGAAAGGGCATGCACGGTTTCGGCTTCGGCCACGGCCCTGAAGAGCCTCGCGGCCTGCGGGTGGCCGTCCTGCTCCGCTTTCCGCGCGAATGCGAGATACTTCCTGTTGGCCTGCGATTCGCCCGCGAAGGCTTCCTTGAGATCGTCCAGAGTGCTGCTCATGGTTTCCTCCCGTGGTTTGTGCGTTTCGCCCGCGAGCCCGGATCGGTCGCAGGGCGGTCTGTGGAATCTACAAAAGAGGAAGGCCGGGGTGGATAAGGCGGATTTCAGAGACGCGGCCCGGCGTCCCCGCTGAAGTCCGGGCCCGAGCTGAAGCAGAGCGCCACTGCGGTTACACCGGACCTGTTCTCGAAGACGTGGGGAACTCCGGGCGGTATCACCAGCAGGCGGTCGCTCGACGGAGACATCATCTCCTCGTGCCCAGTCTCCATGTCCACGATGGCGACGGTGCCGCCGAGCACGGCCACCTGCTCGTCGCGACCCTCGTGGACGTGGCCGCCGCGCCTGCATCCGGGCTCTATGGAGAATGCGTGGCAGTGCGTAACCGCCGTGGGATCAGCGAGATGATCGAACGGGTTGATCACCCAGCCCCTCTCGTCCCTGTGCATCTCCTTCGGCACCGAGCCGAACCTGTTCCGGTCTCTCCCAGTCATCGAGATACCTCCTGAGCAGCGCAGCCCTGGTTTTTCCTATGCCCGGGATCTTGCCCAGGTCCTCCTCCGTCGCCGCCCGCAGCCTGTCGACGCTTCCGAAGGTGGACAGGAGAAGCCCGCGCAGGGCCGGACCTATCCCCGGAATGTCGTCGAGCACGGATCTCATCTCCCCTCTCGAACGGCTGGTCCTGTGGTAGTGGAGGACAAAGCGGTGAGCCTCGTCCCTCATCGCGATGAGAAGCCTCATGGGAGGCTCGTCGACAGGCCTCGATATCTTTCTCTCCTCATTCCCGCAGAGCAGCGTCTCCTCCTTTTCGGCGATCGCCACGAAGAGCGTTCGCAGAGCGACGTCGCCCGCCGCCCCGATCGCGGCCCGGAGCTGTGTGATTCCTCCGTCGATGAGGAAGAGCGAGGGGATCTCCCCCTCCCCGGCTCCGGCCAGATATCTCCTCACCGCGTCCGCTATCATCGCCGGATCGTTCCTGCCTATCTCCGCGTCCATCGAGAAACGCCTGTACCCCGCCTTGTCCGGCCTCCCGTCCCGGAAGCTCACCAGGGCGGCCACGGGGAAAGAACCCTGGATCGTCGAGGCATCCAGCGCCACCATCCAGCGCGGTGGGGCGGGCAGGCCGAGCATGTCGGCAAGCCCCTCCAGGGCGGCCTCCGTCCTTTCCCTCCTGCCTCCCGGCCTCTTCCACTCCAGCCTCGCCAGGAAGTGCTCCAGGTCCTTCAGGGCCACCTCGACGAGTTCCCTCATGGCGCCGCGCACCGGCGAGATCAGGCTGACGGCGCTTCCACGCCTCCCCTTCAGCCACTCCTCCAGCACGCCGGCATCGGAGGGAGGTTCCATAGCCACGACCTCCCGGGGGATGTCGCCGGTTTCCGCGTAGTATGTTCGAATAAGGACCGAGAGCCTCTCCGGGACTGCGGCCAGCTTCCACCTGCTCTCGAAGGGCAGCCTCACCACTCCGGTGAAACGACCCGACCTCATCTGCAGGATGATGCCCCAGTTCTCCCTGACTGCCGCTATGTCCCTGCTCACACGATCCCTGACCGCCTCCGGCGCGGGCCATCCGAGGGAATCCAGTCTGGTCAGCAGGTTCCTCCAGCGCGCCGCCTCCTCGTACCTCATCGAGGCGGCGCACTCCTCCATGAGGTCGGAGATGCCGCGCCTGGCGCCCTCCCAGTCGCCCTTCAGCACCCTGAGCACCGAAGAGACATTCTCCGAGTACCCTGCGGTTCCATTGACGCACGGGGCCGGGCACCTGGAGATCTGGCCCAGGAGGCAGCTCCTTCCGGGTGCGCCGGATGGACGGGGAGTGCGGCACCTCCGGAGGGGAAAGGCCTCCTGAAGGAACTCGACCAGCGCTCTGAGGGTGCGGGCGTCGGGGTAGGGTCCGAATCGCGGGATATCTCTGGACGGGTCGATCTTCCGTGTCACCAGCAGGCGCGGCAGTTCCTCGTCCATCGTCAGTTCGAGGTAGGGATAGCGCTGGTCCTGCCTGAGCCGGACATTGAGTGGCGGCTTGTGTATCCTTATCAGGTCGGCTTCGAGGACGAGCGCCTCCAGCTCGGAACGGGTGACGGTCCACTCCACCGAGCAGGACTTCTCGAGGATGATCCTGTGCCTCTCGTCGCCGGGGTTCGAGAGGTGGCCCCGGAGCCTCCTGCTTATGTCTATAGCTTTGCCGATGTAGAGGATACGGCCCGAGGCGTCCACGAAGCGGTAGACCCCTGGCAGATGCGGGGCGCCTTCTACTGCGGCCTCAAGAGAGGTCTTCCCGTCCACGGCGGAAGACGAACCTCCTCAGCGTTGCGACCCCGGCGCCTCCAGCGAGAGCGAAGACGATCAGGAAACAGGCCATCGAAGAGACGGCGGCGACCCCGAGCGCAATCAGGCCCGGGAGGAAACCTCCGGAACACATCCCCGCCACCCGCGGCTTCAACAGGACGAGGAGTCCGAGGCAGGCGGCGGACGCCGGAAGGGTTGCCGCCCATGCGCGCACGGGCGCTCCTCCTCCACGCCCCAGCCTTCTCCTCATGGCTATCCGTAAGGCCACGAGATTGGCCGCCGACGAAAGGCTCGTCGCCAGCGCGACTCCCGCCAGGGGCCTCTCCCAGCCCGTCCGGATGAACAGCAGGGACAGCAGGACGTTGAGCACGATGTTCAGCCCCATGCTGGCCATGCCGATCATGGCGGGGGTATGCGTGTCCTTCATGGCGTAGAACACCGGTGCGGTGATCTTCACTCCGCCGTAGAACAGGAGGCCGAGGGAGTAATAGATCAGAGCCGCCGTGGTGAGATCGACCGAATCCGCTCCGAAGGCGCCCCTGGCCAGGAGCACCGTGATGGTTTCACGGCCCAGCGCCGTGATGAATATGGTCGCCGGCAGGAGCAGCGCGGCCAGCCCCAGAGTGGCATAGCCCAGGGTCTTCCTGGCCTCTTCGAGCCTGTTCAGCGCGGCCTGGCGGCTTAGCGTCGGCAGCAGCGCGGTGGCTGCGGCCACTGCGAAGATGCCCAGCGGGAACTGCATGATCCTGTTCCCGTAGGAGAGGGCGGCCACGCTGCCCTCCTCCAGGACCGATGCCACCATCTGGTCCACCAGGATGTTGAACTCCGCGGCTACGAGACCCACAAGCGCCGGCACGGCGAGACGCAGAACCGTCTTGAGCGCCGGATCTCCGAAGGAGAAGTCCGGGCGGATGGAGAAGCCGTTCCTGCGGAGAGCCGGGAGCTGAACCAGGAGCTGTGCCGCCCCGCCCGCCAGGATGCCCGCCGAATACGGCCAGACGGGTTCATCCGGACGCCAGAGCAACGGCAGCGCGAAAAGGCCGCAGAGAGCGGAGATGTTGAAGAGGATCGGCCCCAGTGTGGGCGTGAGGAAGTGTCTGGCGCTGTTCAGAATCCCCATCACCACGGCGGCTGTGCCGACGAAGAGGATGTAGGGGAACATAAACCGGAGAAGTCTGGTCGCCAGAAGGGTCTTGCCCGGCTCGCCCTCGAAGCCGGGGGCGAAGAGTCTTACCAGCAGAGGGGCTGCGAGGATGCCCGCTATGGTGATGACGGTGAGGCAGACGACGGTGAAGGTGACGATTCTGGACCCCAGCCTGGAGCCCTCCGCCCTGCCCTTGTCGACGAGAGTCGAGGTGAGGGTGGGCACGAGAGCCGCGCTGACGGTGGATTCGCCGAACAGCCTCCGAAGGATGTTGGGGATCACGAATGCGAGCGTGAAGGCGTCTGCGGCGATGCCCGTCCCCAGAACCGCCGCCTGACCGATGTCCCTCGCAAGCCCCAGAAGCCTGCTGACTAGGGTGAGGATGCCCATCATGCCGGCGGCCCGGGCGACCTTCCCGCCTTCCTGCTGGATGGAACCGAGCGCCGCCGGTCCCTCTTCCCGCACTTCCCTCTCCATTTCAGTCACAGAATCATCCTTCCCTCACATGGGGCGTTCCGTCGGGCCTCCGATCCCGGCCGGCGCGCAGCCGGGCGATGGCTGGAAGATGACGAAGAACCGCTGCGGAGGGTAACGGATCCCGGGCGAAGCAGGCTGAAGTCCTTACATTTCGAAGAGAGCAGCCGGACAGGCCGGTCCACCATCGACCTCCTCGAGCGAGAAACCGCCGCCCGACAAGGACAGACCCCGGGAGAAGGCCGCGATCCTCGCCGGCAGGTTCCAGATCCTCTGTGTCCCGTTCTCCTGGCGCACCGGCAGCCTGGGGAGCAGAATCTGCGAACCCGGAGCGACGATGTCGGGAAGCCGTCCGCAGGCGCAGAGGGAAGCCGGGGTGGAGAGGTCGAACAGATCGGTGGTCTCGAGGCTCTCGATCGCGGCCGGTCCCCCGCCCTGGAGAAGCCAGAGGGCCAGCGAGGCGGACGCGGAGGGCCCGTCCAGTCCCGCCAGCCTGTGCCTGAGAAGGGAATCGGCCGATCCGCCGGTGAGTACTTCGAGCGCGAACGATCCGTCCGGGGCGACAGTCCATGTCTCCCTCCAGAAGTCCTCGGGGCCGCCGGCCGGAGGTTCGAGCGGCCTGCCGCAGCCCGGCCCCAGGATGTCCATCGACTCCCTGTCGGGGACATGGAACGCGCTGTTCAGATATGCCGATGGATCGATGAGCAGCACTCGCCCGTCAGCCAGGGCGATGGAAACGAGAGGCCTGTCCCAGTCCGACGGGATCGGCACCTCCGCCCTGTCTGCGGCGCCGAAGAGGAGTTCGGCGTCCATGTCCATCGCCTCGAGGATCGAGACCGCCACCAGGGCCATCTCCAGTCTGTCGGCCGACCTCGTTCTCATGAGGGTTTCGAGGGGATCGACCTCCAGGAGGGACGCCGGATGCCCGGCGCTCTTCAACCTGAAGCTGTTGCACAGAATGGTCCGCAGCCTGGCTGCGATCATCGTCCCGTCGGCGCCGGAGGCGGCGGCTTCGATCGCGGCCCCCCTGACGGAGGAGGGCACGGGCGCGTTCGCGGCCTCGTCGAACGAGGTCCGCAGGAATTCGTACAGGTCGTCCCAGTCGGTGAAGCACGAGACCGACAGGCGCCCCGCCGATGGTCCGGCGGTGAAGACGGCGTCCCGGCCGTCCATGGAAAATTCGTATCCCTCTCCGGACCAGACCGGCTCACGGCCGGAGTCCCTGAAGACTATCCGGACGCTGTCGGGCCACTCCGGGGCGGTGAAGTCGAACCATGCGCCACGGCTCCAGGCGGAACTCCTGTCCGTGACCGTGGCGCGGAGGAAGCCGCCCTCCCCCATCGCTCCAGGGAATGCCACGACCAGGGCCGAGGGCATGCCGGACACTACGCTGAGGGTATCGACGGCCCAGGCGGGCACGTCGATCCTGCCTCCGGTCGGAGAAGCCACCCAGGCCTCTTCGAGTTCGGCGTCCATGAAGGCGGGATCGAACGGGACGGGATACCGCCTCCCGGGGTAGCCGTCCACCGTAAGCTCCGTCACCAGAACCTCATCCCTCATGGACAGCTCCATGCCGAGGAAGGACGCGGAGGCGACTGCGGACGGCAGCAGCGAGGCGAGGACAAGGCCCGTCATCTTTCCTCCGTCAGGAGGATGCCGCGAGGCGAGCCGGCGCATCTGGCCAGCGCCGTTCTCCTGAGCCGGGAGACAGCGTGGTTTCCGAGATCGCAGGATTCAGACCATCTCAGCGAGTCTCCCTCGATCCGCACGGAGACCTCATGACCCTCGGCCGAAGCCGGTTCCGGCAGGGATGGAGCGAATCCCTCCGGGATGCAGATGGCGGCGTCCAGAAGTTCGATCATCGGCGTATCCGTACCCTCGGCCCGTCCGCTCGATCCCTCTCCGGCGAGGAGAAGGGCGGCGATCCTGGAGCCCGCCCTGTTCACGTCGACCAGCCCGGGGAGGATCATAGCCGAGGTGTCCCCGTCCCCGATCAGGCGGGAGGGGATGGTGATCGTACCCTCCACGGAGACGGCCGACAGGGGATCGTGGGGATCGCCCACGATACGGAGGGCGCTGGATGGAGAAGCTCCGAAGAGGGCTTCCAGCATTTCGGGCCAAGCTTCCACATCCACCCTGGAGAGCATGTCCCTCCAGAGTTCGTCCACCGCCCCAGTGAATCCGGCCTCGAAACCTCCCGAGAGGCTGTCCAGCCCGGACGAGAAGCCCAGCGACATCCGGATGGACAGGGTGTCGCATCCTTCGGAGGGGACCGTCTCGTACCCCCTGCACCATGGCGCGACGGGCAGCACGGGGAGGCCCCGCAGGGCGTACCCTGCGGGAGTGGAGTGGCCGGCCGTGGAAGGGTCGAGGATATCGATCGCCCCGTCCCTCTCGAGCAGAACGACCATGTGGTCGAAATCCCTGATCCCGCAGAGCTCGTCGAGAGGATGCGAGACCCTGGTCAGCCCGAGCCACGCCCGGCTCCCTGCCTCCCTCAGCAGTGCGGTGAGGAGGACGGACTTGTCCCTGCAGACTCCGCACCTGTCCTGGAGCGTCTGCAGAGGGGTCCTGGGGGTGAACCCCGGATGCGCCCCGATGCCTGCGCCGAGAAAGGAGATGCTCCTCGCCACCCAGGCCCTGAGGGAATCCGGATCACGCCCGACGGAGTCTATCACCATGGACAGGGCGGCCTCTTCGGCTCCACCGGCGCCGCCCGGGTCCAGAACGGGACAGAGCAGCGCCCCCAGCTCCTCCGGCGGGTGCGAGGCGATGATCACGCGCCGGGCCTCCATCTCCACCGGTACTCCCAGAGGAAGCGGGGGCAGCGCCGGCATCGGACCGCAGGGCCATTGCAGATGTCTCACGCCGCCGGCCTCGTAATCCGTCGAAGGCGGCGGCCCTGCGATCAGCAGCGGCGCTCCGGCGGGCCACCGGACCGAGAAGCAGCTCGACGCGATGCTGTCCGTGGACTGGGAGAAGAACGAGTAGCTGTAGGCGTCGACGAGCGGAAGCCTTTCGATCTCGCGACGGGTCGTGATGAAGAGGGTGTCCCCCGTCTCCACCCCTGTGAACTCGATCACCAGCTCCCTGAAATTGCTCTCCAGCCGGCCGGATGCGGCAAGTCCCGGCCTGGGCCTCTCCGTCACCCGGGCCTCGGCCTCCGGGCGACCCGGACGGACTGGATGGATCTCGGCCTTCACGACCATGACAGTCTCCATCGAACGGTCGTACGGGACGGAGAGGGACGAGAACCGGGCCACTCCGGAGGCGTTCAGGGGGATGATCGTCTCGTCCGAGACTTCCACGGCGAGGAGATCCGGGCTGCGGATCAGGTCCACCGAGGCCCGGTGATCCAGGAAGATGGCGTCCGGGCCGGACGAGACCAGCAGCGCCGCGGCCAGAGCGGAGGCCACGGCTATCCGATGGGCGGGAGGTCGAATCCGGGGAGGCTGCGGTCGAGCCCCAGCAGCGTTGCGCTCACGAGGCCCGCCTTGAGGGCCTCCACGTCGGTTCCGGAGGGATCCGTCAGGGTAGGATCGGGCATCCTGCCGTACCTGTAGGAGCGTCCGGGATCGAGCACGATGAAGGGCGCATCGGCCGAAAACCGGGCGGTCCTCGTCCAGACCGGCTGTCCGAGTTCCCGGAGAGGCAGGTCGGGTATGTTGAGGCTGAGAACGCAGGACCGGGGGATGAGCCGGTGGACGCCCGCCAGCAGGAGTTTTCGGACATAGGAGCCGGTGCAGCCCAGGTGCCGGGGGGTCTGCGAACCGGAGCTGACGGCTATCGATGGAATGTTCCAGAACGCGGCTTCGCTCGCGGCCGCTATGGTGCCGGAATAATGCACGTTGTTGGCCATGTTGGGCCCCGGATTGATCCCCGACACGACCACGTCCGGACGGACCCCGAGGAGCTCTCCAATGGCGAGCTTGACGCAGTCCGCCGGAGTCCCGCCGACGCACCAGGAACGATCGCCGCGCTTCTCCACGGACAGGTCGCGGTACAGGGTCAGCGCATGCCCCGTGCCGCTGCAGTGACCGGATGGAGCGACGACATAGGCGTCCCAGTCTTCCGACAGGGCGGAGGCGAGGGCTTCCAGCCCGGGCGCGTCTATGCCGTCGTCGTTCGTGACCAATACTATCATGGAAGCGTCTCCGGGGGTCAGAGCCGGGTTGTGAGGACGATCCGGTGTACGTCCCCGAGGGAGAGCGCGCCGGGAATCCAGGCGTAATCGAGTGCCCACCCGCCGTATGAGAGCCCGAGCCCTGCGGTGAGATCCTGGGAATCGCTACCGAACCTGTAACCGGTTCTGAGATCGAGCCAGCCGACCGGATTGAGTTCGACTCCCGCTCCGCCCGAGACCTCGTTGTCTATGGGCTTGCACATCTCGGCGGAGACCGAGACCGGACCGGCCAGAGGGAGGACCGGGGTGACCCTGGCGCCCGTCCTCCAGGTCATGGGCATCCTGTAACCGGGCCTCTCGCCGAAATCGACCGAAGGCCCCACGTTCTGGACCGCCAGTGCGATGTCGAGCCAGCCTGTCGGATGGAAGGCCGCGGATGCGTCGACAGCCATGCCCCAGTCGTCCGTATCCCAGATCTCCTCGTGGATGATCTTGGCGCCCAGACCGGCATCCACCGCACCGAGCCTCACCGCCGCGGCTCCGGATACGGCGAGGTCGAGATAGTCGAAGGTTCCGAGAGGCTCGGAGGTAGGCACGTCCCCGCGATATTCGAGACCGCCGGCGGAAATGGTGCTGATGCCGGCGGAGAATCGGAATCGCCCTCCGCCCCAGGTCAGGGCCGCCGCATTCTGAGTGGCGGAGCCCAGATAGCCGGCATGGCAGGCCGTGAGGGTGAGGCCGTCCACCCCTGCCAGCCCTGAAGGGCACGACATCCCTGAAAGGGGGCCCGAGTTCAGCAGTACCGTCCCGCCCAGAGCGGCCGCGCGGGCGGAGACTTCGACCTTCAGGAACTGGAAGGCCGAAGCGCCCGCGTCCCGGTATATTCCGTCATCGGCGCGAGCCGTGAGGCAGGCGAACAGAGCCACCGGCAGGATTCGTCTCATTGGACCTCCGTGTTCTGGCGATCAATCTATCTGATACCCTCCCCGATGACAACGGTTCCACGCTGCCGGTCGGGCCTGGAGTATGACATGGCACATTCTGTTCAGCTCAGATCGGGCGCATCGGACGGACCGAGGAACATGGCGGTCGATTCCCTGCTCCTGTCGATGGCGGAGCGGGGCGAGACAGGCTTCGCCCTGCGCACATACCTTTGGGAACCGGCCTGCGTGTCCATCGGCAGGCTGCAGGACCCGTCCAGGGAGATCTGCGCGGAGAGGCTCCGGGCCGGCGGGATCGGAGCGGTTCGGAGGCCTACCGGCGGCAGGGCGGTCTGGCACGAATCCGAACTCACCTACTGCATTGCAGCCTGTCCGGACCACTTCCTCGCAAAGTGCGGAATAGAGGAGGCCCTCGCTTGGACCGGTTCCGCGCTCGCCGATGCGCTTGCATCGATGGGTCTTCCCGCCGTGCTGGCCAGGGCGGACAGGCATTCGCTCCATCCCAGGATGCCTGCCAATCCGTGCTTCACCTCCCACGGCAGGATGGAGGTGACCATCGGGGGTGCCAAGGTCGTCGGCAGCGCCCAGGCCCGCCGCCATGGAGCATTCCTCGAACATGGCTCCATGATCGTGAGAAACGATCAGGTCCGCCTCGCGGACTTCCTCCCGGGGACCGACCCCGGGTCCAGGGAGGCCGTGCGCGCCATACTGTCGGGAACCGTGCGCGGGCTCGCGGACTTCGACCCCGGGATAACGCCGGAATCGCTGAGGGAGCCGGTCCACCGGGCCTTCTCCCGGGCGCTGGGCGAAGAGCCTGTGGAGATGGACGAATACGGGCTCGACTCGTGCGAACTCTCACGACTGGAGTCCTCCTTCAGGCTGGAGGCCGCTGCATGGGCATGAAGATTACGACGGCCCCCGCATGGGACTGTGGACGACCGTTTGCGGCACACCGGGCGATCGACCAGGAAGGGAGACCGGAGCGATGAAGTGCGGGAAGCCGGAATGGCTCCGGTCCGTCACTCTGGGAGGAGTGGAGGCGGCCAGGGTCCGGAGCCTCATAGACGGGGCGGGGCTGCATACTGTCTGCAGGGAGGCCGCCTGCCCGAACCAGGGGCGCTGCTTCGAGAACGGGACGGCGACGTTCCTGATCCTCGGCGATACCTGCACGAGACGATGCGCCTACTGCGCCGTGCGGAAGGCGTCGGGCCCCGTTCCCCCTCCCCCGCCGGACGAACCGGAGAGGGTGGCTTCGGCCGTCGAAGCCCTCGGCCTGAAGTACGCAGTAGTCACGTCCGTCACCAGGGACGACCTGGCGGACGGCGGAGCATCCATTTTCGCCGACACGATAGCGGCCATACGGAAGCGATCCCCTTCGACGAAGGTGGAGGTACTGACGCCGGACTTCAAGGGCTGCGGCAGGAGTCTGTCGATCGTAGGCGAGGCCCGCCCCGACGTCTTCAACCATAACGTAGAGACAGTCGAGAGGCTCTTCCCGGCGCTCCGCCCCGGGGCTTCCTACAGGACTTCCCTGGACCTGCTTTCGACCTTCCGACGCATCCAGCCGGGGATTCCCACCAAAAGCGGGATCATGCTGGGGCTCGGCGAGAGCGCCGAGGACATCAGATCGACTCTGGCGGACCTGAGGAGCGCGGGCGTAACCATGCTCACACTGGGCCAGTACCTCCAGCCGACCCGAAACCACCAGCCGGTGGACAGGTTCGTGACGCCGGCGGAGTTCGACCAGTGGCGCTCGGAGGCTCTGGCCGCAGGATTCGCCGCCGTGGCCTCCGGTCCTCTCGTCAGGAGTTCCTTCGACGCCGCCGCGGCATATGCCGGCCTGTCCGTCCATGGAGAAGGCCGGGAATGACACCGGCGCCCGAGGGGTACGCTCGCGGTTTCACGCTCGCACCCATGGCCGGCTTTACGGACTCCGCCTTCAGGACGATAGCGAGGAGGCATGGGGCCACGGCCGTCGTGACCGAGATGGTAAGCGTCCAGGGCCTTTCGAGGAGGAACTCCGGTTCCTGCCGCCTGCTCGCCTTCAGGGAGGAGGAGAAGCCCATCGGCGTTCAGCTCTACGGCGCGGAGCCCGAGGCATTCGAGAGGGCGGCCTCGATCGTATCCAGGATGGGATTCGACTTCATCGACATCAATGCCGGCTGCCCCGTCCGCAAGGTTCTGGCCAGCCGTTCCGGCGCGGCGCTCCTCAGGGACATCCCCAGACTGCTCGACGTCGTATCCGCCACCTCGGCAGGAGCGGGCGGGCTCCCCGTGACCCTCAAGATCAGGCTCGGCTGGGATCCTGAAAACCCCGTCCCCGACGACATCGGAGCGCTTGCGGCATCGAGGGGGGCTTCGGCCCTTTGCGTCCATGGACGCTTCAGGAGCGACATGTTCGACGGTCCGGTCAGAACAGCCGGGATCACAGCGATCGCAGGCGCCTCACCCATTCCCGTCGTGGCCAACGGAGACTCCACCAGCCCTTCCGCCGCCCTGCGGATGAGGGACGAGACAGGAGCGTCGGGGCTGCTCATCGGAAGGGGTGCCATCGGGCGACCCTGGTTCTTCCGGGAGCTGGCGGGCCTGGGGTCAATCCAGCCTGCCGCCGGGGAGTTCCGGGAGACGGTGATGGAGCATCTGAGGCTTTCCATGCTGGATGTTCCGGCGCCGTTCGTGTTCCATATGTTCAGGGGGCAGCTCGTCAGATACCTGAAGGGCTTCAAGGGTGCCGCCTCGCTGCGGTCGCTCGCGGTGGGAGTGGAATCCGAATCGGACGTGGCCGGAGTGCTCGAGGAGGCTTCAAAGATCATGGAGACTGCATGAAGAAGCTATGGCTGGTTCTCCCCGCCCTTGCGGCCGTGTCGTGCGGGCCCCGCGAGTCCGCTCCCCCTGCCGTGCTGACTGTCACAGGCGACAGGACCAGCGAATACGAATGGCAGGAGGGCGATTCCTGGAGATTCCTCGCCTGGGCCCTCCTGGATGCCGACCGGGGCGAGGGTCACGAGGCGCTTGCAATCATGTCCGGCCACCGGCCGGATGCCGCCCTTCGGCCGGGCACGAAGGTCCGGCTTCCGATCGACCCTTCGATGAGGGCGGAGCTGGATTCCAGGCTGACGGCGGCACGGCACGTGAGAACGGCCACCGCGCTGCACGAGGCGGGAGACGACGAAGCTTCAGGCAGGGAGCTCATGGAGGCCGTCGAGGCCGATCCTGGCTGGTCCATCCCCCGTTACGACCTGGCTCTCCTGATGCTGGAGCGAGGTCGGGCGGACTCCGCCAGGGAGCTGCTCGAACCCGTCTCGTCGAAGCCGAGGGCGGCCCTCCTGCTCGGGCTCATCGACTGGGAGAACGACGACGTGCTCGCCGCGCGCAGGAGGCTCGAGACTGCGATCGCCACCGATGCCCCGCAGGCCGAGGCCCTCGCAGCCGCCGCCATCGCATACATGGTAACCGGAGACTCCTACCTGGCGAACAGACTCTGGACGAGGCTGCTCCAGGACGCCTCGGCCCCGAGCGAACTCAGGCTGATGGCCGTGCGGTTCTGCCTCGAGGGTCCCGGGTCGCGCCTGCCGTAACTCCTGGTGACGACAGGCCGCGGGGCGGATCAGAGGAACCTTCCCGCGCTCACTATTCTGCTGAAGTAGTACGGGTTCGCAAGGGACTGGCGCACGACTCCCCTTCTCGCGGAGGCATGTACGAAGAACCCGTCACCTATGTAGATGCCGCAGTGGGAAATGCCTCCGCCGGAAGTGTTGAAGAAGATGATGTCTCCGAACCTGAGATCCCCCGGCTGCACCTTTTCCGCAGCCTCCGCCTGCGTGCTGGCGGTCCGGGGGATCGAAACACCCATCTCGCGGAACACGGCCTGGGTGAAGCCCGAGCAGTCCACGCCGTTCTTCGTCTCTCCGCCGTACCTGTAGGGAGTCCCGATCCAGGCTTCGATGATGTCCATCATCCGGTTGTCGTCTGCAGAGACCGGGGCGCCTGCGGAGGAGGACACCCCGGCGGACCAGGCGGCTCCCCTGCAGTCGATCCCGCCCCCGGTATAGACCGGAGTGGAGGCGCATCCTGCAGCCAGGGCCGCCGCGGCGGCTACGGCGGGAAGGGCGCCGGAAAGCCTCCTCCGGTTCACGCCTAGTTCCTCGTCATCAGAGTGTCCCTGCCCGGTGGAACGGTCTCCGGACAGTCGAGGTTGTAATGCAGCCCGCGGCTCTCGCGCCGCAGGATGGCGGACCTGACGATGATCCCGGCCACGTCGCAGAGGTTCCTCAGCTCGAGGAGATCCATCTGCGGCAGAAGCGACCAGTAGTCCTCCTCGACCTCCCGGGAGATGACGTCCAGGATGCGCAGGGCGCGGGTGAGCCTGCGGTCCGTGCGGATTATCCCAACGTAGTCCCACATGGTGCTCCTGACCGCAGCCCAGTCGTGGTCTATCAGGACGCTCTCGCTCAGAGGCCTGGCCCTGCCGAAGTACCAGTCGCGGACCGAGAGCCCGGCCGGCAGCGGGTCGATCGAACCCGTCGTCGAACGGGCCGCCTCGATCCCCATCACGCCGGCCTCGAGAAGGCTGTTGCTGCCCAGCCTGTTGGCGCCGTGCAGGCCGGTAGAGGCAGCCTCGCCTATGACTCGGAGCCCCTTCATGGAGGTGGAGCCGTCGATACCCGCCACCACCCCTCCGACGCAGTAATGCGCCGCGGGCACGACGGGTATCGGCTCTTCCCACGGGCAGATGCCTACTGACATCACACCCTCCGTGACCTCCGGGAATCTCTCCTCCAGCGCCTTCCTGCCGAGCGCCCTGGCGTCCAGAACGACATGGTCGTGTCCCAGACGCTTCATCTCGGAATCTATCGCCCTGGCTACGACATCCCTCGGAGCCAGCTCCATCCGCACGGGATCGAAACGATCCATGAACCTCTCGCCGTCCAGGTTCAGGAGCATGGCCCCCTCTCCCCTGAGAGCCTCGGTGATCAGGAAGTTCCGCCTGTCCTTGTGATAGAGGCAGGTGGGATGGAACTGGTAGAACTCCATGTTGCGGACTGTCAGTCCGGCG
This sequence comes from Candidatus Fermentibacter danicus, assembly GCA_001618605.1. GTDB lineage: Bacteria > Fermentibacterota > Fermentibacteria > Fermentibacterales > Fermentibacteraceae > Fermentibacter > Fermentibacter danicus. Next base: position 30,974 of record LKHC01000145.1, on the reverse strand, counting down.
CGCCAGGCCATCGCTATGCCGTCTCCCGTGGCCCAGTCGTCGTTGGACGTGTAGCGGTACACCTTCCCGGCGCCGCCGGTGGCTATGACGGTCTCCGAAGCGAGTACGGTATGAACCTCGCCGTCGACCAGGACATACGCCCCCAGACACCTGTCACCATGTCCCGATGCCAGGGAGAGTTCCTCGCGCGAGGCTGTGATGAGGTTTATGGCGAAGGCCCCCTCCATGATCTCGATGTTCTCCCTGGACCGGCATGCCCCTATGAGGCCTTCGCTTATCCATCGCCCGGTCCTGTCGAGGTAGTGCAGGATCCTTCGCCTGCTGTGCCCGCCCTCCATGGAGCCCGTCCCGCCGCCGGCGCCCTCGAGCTGTATGCCCCAGCCCGCGAGCTTTCGGATCAGATCGGGACCGCGGGAGATTATTTCCCTCGCGGCGTTGATATCGACCATTCCTCCGCCGGCCTTGATCGTGTCCTGGAGGTGGAGTTCGGTGCTGTCGTCGCTTCCTACCGGTGCGGCGATCCCTCCCTGCGCCAGGCTCGTGCTTCCCGTAGGAAGCTCGATCTTGCTCATCAGTATGACCTTCATGGAGGAGGGCAGCTCCAGCGCACAGGCCATGCCGGCCAGCCCTCCCCCTATCACGAGCACGTCGCATCTACGGTTCACGCTTCCCGCCTTCCCGGACCAGTCCGGCGATGTCTTCCAGCAATCTGTCCGATCCGCCCCAAACGTCCAGTTCGATCCTGAGTGCGCAGATGTTAAGCCTGATTCCCGGTTCGCCCAGCTTGACCGCATCCTTCTCGGTCGTCACCAGCAGGTCCGCCTTCAGGGCCTTCCTCTTCTCCTCCAGGGCTACCAGCTCCGCCACGGTGAAGACGTGGTGATCGGGGAAGTCCTGGAAATGCACGGTCTCGCATCCCGCCTCCGCCAGTGTCGTGCGGAAGGAGGAGGGTTGGCCTATCCCGCAGAAAGCCACCACCCTGAGACCCTTCGGATCGACGCTGCCGCCTCCGGGCATCTCGAGCGCGACCGGCACCGGACGGCTGTTCACGACGGACGCCCTGGTGGAGAACAGCGAGAGAGTCCTCGTGAGCCATTCCGGAGAGCGTCCGGCCGGCACCCGGTTCACCCAGAAGCAGTCGGCGGCGGACAGCGCCGAGGGGAACTCCCTCAGAGTGCCGGCGGGGATGACGCCTCCGGTTCCAAGCGGATGTTCGAAGTCCAGCACGACTATGTCCATGTCCCGGTGCAGCGTGAGATGCTGGAACCCGTCGTCCACCAGGACCAGGTCGGGCGAGACTTCCGCCGCGGCCCTGACGGCCGCCTGGGCCTTCGAGGGCCCGGCGAACACGCTGCAGCCGGGAAGCTGTTTCGCCAGCATCAGGACTTCGTCGGAGGGAGGGGAATCTGAAGACCAGGCCCCTAGGGATGCGTTCAGAGGCGGACCCGACCGCCGGTTGAGATCCCTCGCCGCCACCGCGATCTCGAACCCGGCGCTGACCAGCCTCCTGGCCAGCCATACCGTGACCGGGGTCTTGCCTATGCCGCCCACTTCGATGTTCCCCACGCTCACCACGGGAACGCAGGCGCGCAGCTTCCGGCCGAGCCCCAGCGAATACGCCCTCCTCCTGAGGTTTGCGGCGAGCCCGAAGACCGCCCCGGCGGGGCTGAGGGCCATCCCGGCGAAACGCCACCCCCCGCGCCGCTCTGCGATGCTCCTGAAGACCAGATCGGGTCTTTTCATGTTCAGATCACGATCCCCGCGAGGGCCAGAGCCGCGACGAACCTGTCGAGCGCCTCTCTGCCGCCGGAGGCTCCGAGACTTCTTATGATCGAGCGATCGAGCCCGCACGAGGCCATTGCGTGGAATGCGTCCGCTAGACCGTCCTCGTCGGCTACCCGCACCGCCCCGATCCTTACGCCTTCCTGGACGAGCGCCTCGAAACTCCCGTGACTGGGTCCGACGACGACCGGGACGCCTCTGAGGAGCGGCTCCATGACGTTGTGCCCTCCGAAGGGGGCGATGGTGCCGCCCACGAACGCAACATCCGCACAACCGTAGAGACGGGCGAGTATCCCTCTCTCGTCCAACAGGATGCAGTCACCGCCGGAGGCGGGTCCGCCCTCGGACCAGAGCTTCGTGCGTAAACCCTCGGAGCGGAGCAGGTCGGCCACTTCTCCGAGCCTCTCGAGATGCCTCGGCGCTATCACCGGGAAGAGACCGGCCTTCCGTGAAGCGAGGGCTACGGCCCTCTCCTCGCCGGGCCTCGTCGATCCTGCGACAATAACCGGGCCGCAGCCCGAAAACCTCGACGACCATCCGGCGGGGGGATCACCGGGATCGCGCAGGGCCTTGGTGTCGCCCGTGACTTCGATCACGGAAGGATCGACGCCGAGGGACTCGAACCTCTCAGCATCTCCAGGAGTCCGGCACTGGATCGCGCAGAAGCACGACAAAAGCCTGCCGATCCGACGGCCGGCGAGCAGCCGGTAGTTCCTCAGGCTGGATTCCGAGAGCCTGGCGTTCACCGCGATGCAGGGCACCGATCTGAGAAGGGCGCCCATGAGGAGGTTGGGCCATATCTCCGTCTCCGCTATCACGAGCGCCCGGGGGGCCGTCGATTCCAGGAATCTCTCCACGAACACGGGCGAGTCGAGGGGGAGGAACGACCCCGGGAGGCCCGATCTCGAAACAGCCTCCCTGCCCGCCGGGGTGAAGCATGTGAGATGGACGGGAAGGCCGCGGGAGGCGAGGTGCCCGGCGAGCGGGAGAATGCCGTTGACCTCCCCCGCCGACGATCCGTGCAGCACGACCGGTCTGTCGCTTCTCGACGGGACGATTCCGCGCCTTTCGAGCCTCTCGTTCCCGGGTCTTCCAATCAGCGCCGCCTGTGCGGCGAAGCCCAGCATCCTGCCGGCCGCGCCTGCGACCCTCTCGAACAGTCTGCCCTGAGTGCAGGCTAGGAAATCCGCCATCCCCGTGACCCTTGCCATCTCGCGTTCGACATGGAGTGCGGCCTGTTCCGGGGTCATCCGGGGAGGAGATGGAGGGATGGGCCTGCCCTCGACAATCGTCATGCGTGCGAAGGGAAGCGGCAGGCGGAAGGAGTCCCAGGAGCCGAATACCAGGGCGGGGCAGCCGGAGGCTGCGATGGGAACCGCAGGCCTTCGCCCCAGCCTGGATATCAGGACCAGCCCGGGTTTCGCCTTGAAGGCGGGCCCGCGTGGACCGTCGGGGGTTATCGCGCAATCCGTACCGGACCTGAGGACGGACGCCATGCGCTTGAGAGCCGCTGCTCCACCTCTGGTGCTCGAACCGCGTACCACGGAGAAGCCAAGGAGCTTGGCGACCTTCGCTACATAGTCGCCGTCCCTGTGCAGGCTTATCAGGGTCGTGATGCCTTCGCGCCTGTGGCTGAGCATCAGGGGAAGCTGCCGCGCATGCCAGAGACAGTAGAGCACCGGCCTGCCCCTGGGCCTGCCCGTCCGCCCGCCCGGAGGCCTCCTGTAGTCCACCCTCCAGCTCGCCATGAGGAGCCTGAGCAGGATCAGGCCGGCGAAACCGCGATCCTTCGAAACCAGGTCAGACAACGTTCATCTCCTGCAGCTTCCTGAGGATGGCTTCCGCCGCCCTCCCGGCCGCTCCGGGAGGCCCCAGCGCATCGCGTACGGCGCCTGCGGCCTCCAATGCATCCCGCCGCTCGCGTGTGTCGCCCAGAAGCGGAAGCACCGCATCGAACGCCTTTTCCGCGGTGGCATCACCCTGGATGAGCTCCGGGGCGACGGTCCTGCCGGATGCGATGCTGGCGAGACAGATCCTGTCCACGCCGCGAACGAGCAGCCTGGCTATACCGTAGTTCAATGGGGATGTCCTGTACATCAGCACGAACGGTACTCCGTGCAGGGAGGCTTCGAGCGTGGCCGTGCCCGAGCAGACCAGAGCCGCCCTGGCGCTCGAAAGCGCCGCCGACGTGCCCTCCACGAGCCTGCAGCCCAGGGCGGAGGCCTTCGAGTAGAGCGCCCCGGGTACGGTTCTCGAAACCGCCACCACAGCCTCCCGCCGGTCTCCGGCGCGCCTGAGGAGTTCCACGCACCCCAGCATCGGCTCCATGAGCCTCTCGACCTCGTCCGGCCGGCTGCCCGGCAGGAGTGCGATATCCCCGCCGCCGGGCGAGGGACGGGGGATCGACTCGACCAGAGGGTGTCCGCACCAGACGGCATCGACCTCCAGAGCGGCATGGAAGCCGGCCTCGAACTCGAACAGCGTCGTGACGAGATCGACATGCCTGGCCATGCCTCGCGCCCGCCAGCCGCCCCAGGCCCAGAACTGGGGGGAGATGTGGTAGACTACGGGGAATCCCCTGCGGGACGCCCAGCGCGCCATTCTGAGATTGAAGCCGGGATAGTCCACGAGCAGCACCGCATCCGGCCTGCGTTCGAGGCACTCCCTCCTGAGCCGCTTCTCGAGTGAGAGTATCCTGCCTAGCGATTTCAGCACGGAGGAGAATCCCATCACCGAGAATTCCTCGAGATGAGCCGAGAGGTCCACACCCGAGGCTTCCATGTCATCCCCGCCCAGCCCGAAGAAACCGATGCCGGGAGACCTGGCGGACAGCTCCCTGCAGAGCTCGGCCGCCCTGAGATCGCCCGATGGCTCGCCCGCAGAGACGAAAAGGAGCATCAGGCCGATCCGGCGGTCGTCATCCTGGAGGTTATGAGTTCGGCGGCCCTTATGGCGCGGACCCCCTCCGCGGCTCCGACGAGCGGTCGCCCCCCTCCCCCGCAGGCCGACAGGAAATCCTGCAGCTCGCAGGTCAGGGGATCGGCATCGGTGACGACGACCGGAACAGGGCGAATGGATTCGCCGTCCACCTTCAACGCCTCCACGGTTCTTCCGGCGAAATCTATCGACACGTAGCCCCTCTGCTGGAAGAAGCGCAGCTTCCTCATCGGTTCCCGTGAGATGCGGCTGGCGGTCAGGTTGGCGACGGCCCCGTTGGCGAACATCACGCGTGCGCTGGCGATGTCGACCTTGTCGGTGAGGACGGCGACGCCCGAGGCGTGAACCTCGCTGACCGGCGATCTGACGAACGAGAGCACCAGATCGATGTCGTGGATCATGAGATCCATGACCACCGACACGTCGATCCCTCTGTGCTTGAAGGGCGCGAGCCTGTGTGCCTCCACGAACATGGGCGAGTCGATCAGCGCCCCGGCCGCGACGACGGCGGGGTTGAAGCGCTCCACGTGGCCGACGGCGAGCACGCGACCGAGCCTTTCGGCTTCCGATGCGAGACGGGCGGCCTGGATGGAATCCGAGGCGATCGGCTTCTCGACCAGCGTGTGGCACCCGGCGGCAAGAGCCTGCATAACGACGTCGTGGTGGGTGACCGTGTCCGAAGCTACCACCACGGCGTCCACCCTGGAAAGCAGCTCGGATGCGGAGGAAGCGGCCGCGACGCCCAGTTCCGAGGCGACCTCCGCGGTCCTGGCCTCCCTGGCGTCGAAAACCGTCACCTCCGAAGCGAGCGATCGCAGTATCCTGGCATGATGGTAGCCGAGATGGCCCACTCCTATTACTCCGACCCTCATCTATCCTCCGAATGTGGCCAGGATATCCGCAGCGTACCTGACATCCCTGTCCGCAAGTGAGAGATGTGTCACGAGCCTCAGACTCGATGGACCCATCGTGAGACAGCCGATGCCCAGCGTGCCCAGCGTGGCGACGACCGATTCCGAGCTTATGCCCGGGGAGCGCACCAGTACGATGTTGCTCTCGACGTTTTCGGGATCGGCCTCGAGTATGGGAGATGCGGCGGCGGCCCTGGCGAGAGTCTTCGCCCAGGTATGAGTCCTCTCCAGCCTCTTCAGATTGTGATCGAGAGCATAATGGCAGGCCGCGGCCAGGATCCCGGCCTGCCTCATGCCGCCGCCGTGCCGCTTGCGGAACCATCGCGCCCTGTCGACATTCTCCGCGCCTCCCGCGAGCACGGAGCCCACGGGACAGCCCAGCCCCTTGGAAAAGCAGACCGTCACCATCGAGAATCCCTCGCACAGTTCCGCTATGTCGCACCGGAGGGCCACTGCTGCATGCCACAGCCGGGCGCCGTCGAGGAACAGTCTTGCGCCGTGCGCCTCTGCCACTGTTTTGACGGCATCGAGCCTTTCCCGTGGGATCACCCTGCCTCCGAGGGTGTTGTGCGTGTTCTCCAGGCAGATCAGCCTCCGGGGCGCGAAGTGTATGTCGTCCGACCTGGCCAGGGCGGAGTCCATATCCGCGGGATCGGGAAGACCTTCCGGCCTCTCGTCGATCCTGTGGAGCTGTATCCCCGCGTTCAGCGCAGCCTGCGCTCCCTCGTAGATGTAGACATGACTTCTGCTTCCGCAGATCACCTCGTCGCCGGGCTCGGCCAGCACCCGGACGGCTACGCCGTTGGACATCGTCCCGCTGGGCATGAAGACGGCCCGCTCGAAGCCCAGCATCCTGGCGACCCTCTCCTCGAGGGCGTTCACCGTGGGGTCCTCTCCGAACACATCGTCGCCCACGTCGGCATGGGCCATGGCATTGCGCATGCCCAGGGAGGGGACGCTGACGGTGTCGCTTCTCAGATCGACCCTGAACCGGCTCACCGCTCCTCCCAGAGCCCGGTCGCGGGCCTCGAAAGCGCCTCCGAGATTATGGCGTCCATCAGTCCGGTGGAATCCAGCCCCGAGGCCTCCCAGAGCTTCGGGAACATGCTGATGGCCGTGAAACCTGGAATCGTGTTGATCTCGTTGAGGAACAGACCGCTCTCACCGAGAAGAAAATCCACCCTGGCGAATCCCCTGCCTCCCAGGAGGCGGAAGACGGCGGCGGCATGGTCCCGCGCCTCCGCGGCAGTCTCCGGATCGAGGGACGCCGGAATCGTCAGTCTGGAACCTTTGCATGCGTACTTGGCCTCGAAGTCGTACCAGCTCCTGCCGGGCTCGATCTCGCCGGGAACCGTGGTGTGGACGGCCGTGCCCGTTCCTATCACGCCGATCTCGATCTCCCTCGGAGAAGGAACCGCCTTCTCCACGAGGACGAGTTCGTCATGCCCGAAGGCCAGTTCCAGAGCGCCGGCCAGGTCGGATTCGCTGTCGACCCTCGATATCCCCACGCTCGATCCGAGTCGCGCCGGCTTCACGAACACCGGAAGCCCTAGGCTGTCCAGCATCGCCGAGGGAGAAGGCGATTCCGCGCCGCGCATCAGCTCCATCCACGGGACCACGGGGATGCCGGCGCCCGCGGCGAGCCTCTTGAGGACGATCTTGTTCATGCCCACGGCGGAAGCCATCACCCCGGCCCCCGCACAGGGCCATGAGGCCATCTCGCAGAGGCCCTGGACGGTGCCGTCCTCGCCGAATGTACCGTGAAGAACCGGGAAGAGCACGTCGAAGGGGACCTCGGCTCCCTCGCGCATGAGCAGCCATCTGGGAGAGGACGCGTCGATCGTCGCCCGCCCCCCGTCGACCGTCCAGACGCCGTCATGGCCGATGACCGCGGTGACGGTCGAATGCCCGGCCTTCGACAGTGCCTCCAGCACGAAACGGGACGACTCCATCGAGATTTCCCTCTCGACGGACCGCCCTCCGCACAAGACCAGTACTTTCATCGACACCTCCCGACGCAGTATGATGACTATGCCCGCTCGCGTCTGTCCACAACCAGCGGCCCGGGCGTCGTCGAAGCGGTAACGACATCGGAGGACTCTGAATGAGAATACTCGTAACCGGCGGGGCCGGCTTCATCGGCTCCAATGTAGCCGATCTCCTCGTCGAGAACGGCCATGAAGTGCACGTAATGGACAACCTCTCCACCGGCTTCAGGGAGAACCTGAACCCTCGCGCCTCGTTCCTGGAGATGGACATCAGGAGCCCCGAGGCCGCAGAAGCGGTACGCACGGGTGGATTCGACATCCTGTGTCATCACGCCGCCCAGATGGACGTCCGCAGATCGGTGAGGGAACCCCTCTTCGACGCGGACGTCAACATCCTCGGAACGATCTCCCTCCTCGAAGCCGCAAGGGATGGAGGGGTGAAGCGGGTCGTCTACGCATCGACCGGCGGAGCGGTCTACGGCGAGCCCTCCTCGATCCCCGTCAGGGAGGACCATCCCGTGAACCCCATCTGCCACTACGGCATAAGCAAGCATACCGTCGAACACTACCTCTTCCTCTACAGGCACCTGTACGGGCTCGACTATGTCGTCCTGAGGTATCCGAACGTCTACGGACCGAGGCAGAATCCCCACGGCGAGGCTGGTGTAACGGCGATCTTCAGCCTGGCATACCTGGAGAACAGGCGTCCGAGGATCAACGGCGACGGGGAGCAACTCCGGGATTACGTCCACGTCAGGGATATCGCGCGTGCGAACCTCCTGGCCATGGATATCGGCAACCACCGCATCTCCGGACGCATCTTCAACATCGGCTGGGGAAGGGGAAGGTCGGTGAAGGAACTGGACTCGCTGATAAGGCGCTTCGTCGGCACCGATCTCCTTCCAGAACAGGGGCCCGCCCTGCCCGAGGAGATACTGAAGATATCCCTCGACGCCGGGCTTGCGGCCGAAGACCTCGGATGGAAGCCAGTCATCAGCTTCGAGGACGGGCTCTCGGAGCTTGTCGAGTATCATCGCGGGAGGATCCGCTGACGTGCTCGAACCGGTCTTCCTGGACAGGGACGGGGTGATAAACGAGAACGTCCCGGCCTACGTCAGGTCGGTCGATGCCTGGATACCCATCCCCGGCTCCCTGGAGGCGGCCGCATCGCTCTCGACGGCCGGGCATCCCGTGATAGTGGTCACCAACCAGTCCGGCATCGGGAGGGGGCTCGTCGAAGCCTCCGTCGTCGAGGAGATCAACGCGCTCATGTCCGAGAGGATAAGGGCCCTGGGAGGAAGGCTCTCCGGAGTCTACTGCTGCCCGCACAGACCCGATGAGGGATGCTCGTGCAGAAAGCCCGCGACGGGTCTCGTGGACGCATCCAGGCGCGAACTGGGCCTGCCGCCCGGCGGATGGCTCGTAGGAGACGCCGTGAGCGACATGGAGCTGGGCCGCAGAACCGGGCTCACGACCATACTCGTGATGACCGGCAGGGGGGCCGTGCAGTCCAGGCTGTGCGGGCCGGAATCCGAGCCGGATTTCCGCGCCGGCGACCTTGCGGAGGCCGCGCGCCTCATCCTCGGGGCGCGCCGGACCGCCTGCGGGAGGACGAGATGAGAAGCAGAACCTCGAACAGGATCAGATCATTCCTCGCCATATCCCTCCCCTTCGTCATCCCCATCCTGGCCCTGGGCGTCTGGATTGTGTCCGAGAGCTTCGGACAGCGATCGGACGATTCCGGGATCATAGCCTCGATCGATGCCTCCGGATCGGGCACCACATACCTCTCCACGCTGATGCCGGACGGCGGATCGGCCGTGTGGACATGCTCCGCGGGCCGCTTCTCGGAAACCGGAGAGCCCACGGCGACCGGGCGCAGCGTCACATGGCACCCCGATCCCGGTTTTACGGACTCGGTCCTCGTGGTGGCGACGACTCCCACCTCCGTGGATTCGGTCAGGTTCCTTCCGTTCATCCCCCAGCTCACACCCAGCATGACGGTATCGGCCGCCTATCATCTCGGGGTCATGGACAGGGCGCGCGACATCTCCCTCCCGGCCGGCAGGTACACGGTGCTCGTCCAGGACGACAACCTGAGCGGCTATGACGGCCTGGTGGTCCTGGTCGTGCACAGCCCCAACGAGGGCAGATGGGCCGCCGCCGCGCTGCCCGGCGATACGCTGACGCTCGATCTCCCACTCGGCGCGAGGGTGGAGGCCCTGGGACTGGACCACACGGAGGATGCGCTGGACAACGGCGGAAGCGTGCTCATCACGTTCCTGATCCAGTGAGCCTCAGCGGAACCTCCGCAGGAAGGTTCTGCGCTCGGAGACGAGCCACATGAGGATCATCGCCGCGAGCCACGGCCAGATCCAGAAGGAACCCTCGAAATACACCACCGGCAGCTTCGCAAACTCGAGAATCCACAGCCAGAGGAAGACCGCCCATTCCGTAAGCCTTGCCGCGGGATGCCACACCCCGGGCAGCAGAGTCAGGGCGCCGGTCAGCATCGTGAAGGCCATCAGCGGCGTCGTGACGACCGTCGCCGGCGCCGAAGCCGTGGCGAGCCCGCCGTAGAGCGGCACCAGCACCGGGGCGAGCCCGATGGTTATGGAGACGCCCGCCAGAAGGGCCTGCAGAGGCCGGGTCCACCCCCCTCCCATTCTCCATCTGTACACGATGAGGATCAGCACCGCGATGAACGACATCTGCGCGCCCGCGTCGAAGGCGGCGCCCGGATAAGTCGCCAGGACAACCGCCGCAGCCAGGGACCAGACGGCGGTCCCCGGCGATCTCACTCCGAGAGCGGACAGGAATACGGCCGCGGTGGCCATCACCGTGGCGCGCACGGCCGGCGGCCTTGCCCCCGAGAACTGCGTATAGGCGCCGGTGGTCAGTGAGCATAGAAAGGCCGCGAGCAGCGGCCTCCTCCGGGCGGCCGCGCCCATCAGCAGATAGACGAGCGAGCCCGCGATCGCCACGTGATAGCCCGACACGGAGAGGATGTGGATGGTCCCGGTCTCCCTGAACAGATCCCTGACTGTATCGGAAATCCCGGACCGCTCACCCGACAGCAGGGCGGCCACCAGCGCGGAGGTCGGACCCTCCCCCAGCCTCTCCCTCCAGGTCAAAACCGCAGTCCGGCGCAGACGCGCGAACAATCCGGAGCCCGGCCGGACCGTGTGGGCGCATACGGCGAGCGATCCCCACGATTCGAGACCGAGGACCCTCAGGGAATCTCCCTCCATGGTGTCGAGATGGATCGACTTGCCGTTCAGCCAGATCCTCACGCCGTCGCAGGAGAGGATCGCCCCCTCCCTCGTGACCCGCTCCGCGACGCCTTCGAAAACTCCGGAGCGACCCGGGGCTTGCAGGCCCGACCCTGCTCCGGCTACCTTAGGCTCGTATGCCAGGAGGAAGAATCCCGAGGCGAGAAGCAGCCTCCCGGCGGTGCGTTTTCCGAATGCAGCCGCTGCGAGCCCGGCGGCGGCAACGGCCGTTCCGAAGGCCGGATGCAGGCATGGAGCGAGGTATATTCCGCAGATGTACGATGCCGTGATCCAGAACACCCATCCCGACAGAGTCATGTCAGCCCTCCCCTCCCCGAGGCTGCATTCTCCAGGCGATACGCCGGTATTCATACTCGACGGCTTCAGAAGCGCCTTCAACGTGGGTTCGGCGTTCAGGACGGCGGAGGCCGTCTACCCATCCGCCGTGTTCCTCTGCGGCGTCTGCGCCGTGCCGGGCAACCGGAAACTCGCGCACTCCGCGAGGGGGACTCAGAACTCCATACCCTGGATGCGTTTCGAACGGGCGGAGGACGCGGCGGAATGGGCATCCGCCACGGGCAGGAGGATAATCGCCGTCGAGAGGACCGCAGGCAGCGTTTCCATGCTCGATGCGGGATTCCTCCCCTCCGACGCATTCGTGTTCGGCAACGAGGCTCTCGGCATATCGAAGGCCGTGCTCGACAGGTCGGACATGGTAATCCACTTCCCTCAGTCGGGCTTCCGCGACTGCCTCAACGTAGCGAGCGTGATCGCGATGGTGGCCTGTGAGATCCAGAGGAGAAGGCTCCGCGGATGACTCCTGTCCCGGCTGTCTTCCGGAACACTGCGCCATGCCGGACGAAGTTATCGAACGAGTGCGATCTTCACTGCTTTTCCGATGACGATTTCGTGAGGGGGCTGCGAGGTCGATCCGACGATCCGCCGGAGATGCGGGATCCGAATACACCGGTGCGCCGGCGAGGCTGTTCTCTCTGACTCCCGGAGGGCCGCGGCGGAACCATCCAGCCGGGCGGGGAGCCATGGGCGCCTCCTCCTGCTTCGGGGCACTGCCGAACCGCCGGGCCGTCCCGGCGGTCATCATGACGAAGCATACGAAGGAACGGCTCCCGCGGACAGGAGCGTCGACGCCTCAGGCTCCGCACGATTTCGAGCGGCAGCCGCAACCCGCCTTGCGATGAGGCTATATCCACGGACGCTAGAGGCGTCCGGGTCGGCCTGCCCTCGCCCTCTTTCGGTCGGGTATCACCCCTGACCGAGGAGATGGCCTCCGATGAACTCCCTGAGAAGGCTCAGCCTCGGGACGACAGACGCGTCTATCGGCTTCACGAGAGAGAGGACGGAGAGCAGCCTGTGCGCCGTGTCGAAGGCGGGGCTTCCTTCGGGGACGGAGCGTAGAATCGGCTCGGCGAAGGGTTTCAGCACAGGCAGCTCGTATGGAAGCGACGAGTTGAACATGGCGTCGGCCATCTCCTGGAACGGGAATATGTGGCGCCTCTCCCCCCGCCTTACGCTGGGCCACTTTCCGATGGTCTCCTCTGCGGAATAGCCCCTGGTCCTGTGGTCCCTGGTCATCCTCCTCAGGAGCCTGGAGTCGGATGTGGACATGCGCGTCAGCCTCTCGATGTTCATCTGGGTCAGGGCGGAGGCATAGATCCTGTACTTGCAGGAAGGATCCACGCCCGGGGTCAGGCTGTCGTTCAGACCGTGGATTCCTTCTATCAGCAGGAAATCGTTGGGCGTCAGGCGCATGGGTATCTGGTCATCGAGCCTGTGGCCTGTCTTGAAGTCGAAGACAGGCAGTCTTATCTCCTTCCCTGCCAGAAGCTCGCTCAGATGCCTGCCGAAGAGTTCCGTGTCCAGCGCTTCGAGGCATTCGAAGTCCATTTCGCCGTTGGAGTCCCTGGGGGTCTCCTCCCTGTTCCGGAAGTAGTTGTCGACACTTATGCTCTCGACACCGAACCCCTGCGCGCGCAGGGACATGCCTAGAAGTTTCGTGAAGGTCGTCTTTCCGCTGGAGGATGGCCCTGCGATGGTCACTACGCGCTTCCGGGGGAACATGCCCTCCAGCGCCATCACGATCTCGGTCAGCCTGTACTCCTGGTAGAAGTGGCTCATTGCGACGATCTCGAGACCGCCGTCCTCCTCGATCCTGGAGTTCAGCTCGTGAATGGTCCTCACGCGCATCCTCGCCCCGTGCTTCTCCTCGAGGTCGAACTCTCTCGCGAGCCTGGGCCTGTCCTCCCAGGGAGCGATGGCGGGCCATTCCAGGGACCCCGGGAACCTCAGGACGAAGCCGGCATTCAGCGGGCGCAGCTCGAAGAGTTCGAGCATCCCGGTGGAGGGCAGCACCGGGCCGGCGCCGAAGGCGGTGCTCCTGCAGAGGCGATTCATCCTGAACCTGGTCGAGCCGTCCCACCAGTCGAGCAGCTCCGGCGGCCCCTCTCCATTACCAGCCTCGAAGGATTCGAAGGTGATGTCCTCCGAGATGACGGCACGGAGAGCCTCCGTGAGGAGGTCGCACATCGCCGCGCCGGCCATCGCCGGCCGCTCCTCCAGACGACACTTGTACCCCAGCGAGAGCGCGTGCTCCACCCATAGCTTCGAGTCGGGGAAGGTCCGTCTGCATGCCTCGTCCAGGGCAAGGATGAGACTCCTCCTGTAGACCTCGCGGCCCTCCGTCACCCATGGAGGGACGGCCTTGTAGGTCGATCCCGGCCTGGCTTCGTCCTCGAGGGCGACCACGAGCCCCCTCGTATCGACGGCTGCGACTGCATGTCCCCGGTGTTTCTGCTCTATCAGATCGCGGACCCTCATTACGGACCCCCAGTTCTCGTTCAGTCGGATGTCCGGGGAAGATAACCCCGGGAAGCCCTGGCGGCAGTCCCGGAGAAACCCGGCGAAAAGCGATGTCGCTAACTTTATTTATTTCTTTAATAAAGACACTATGATTCGCGCTTTCTTTTACTCGGCTCTTTTGTGGGAGTTCGACCGCGGATGACTCCCCGCCCCGGGAGCAACACGCCTTCCGATGGGGCGATGATCTCCGTTCCACCATGACGGACATCGTGCTGAAAGGAACAACGAGCGCTCTCCGGGTGTAGATGAGGTTGACCGGGCGGGGTCGACCCCACAATTTTGACGCTGCTGCATGAAACCCGCCCGACCTGGAGGTGTCGATGATACAGATGCTTATCCTGACACTGGCTCTGTCCACCGAACCCCTGCTCTCCTCGACGGACCAGCTCGGCAGGGGCGCCACGGCCGTGTACACGCTCACGGTCCTGGAAGGGACGGACTACTGGATCGTACTCGACTGCCCCCCTCCCCCGGCCGACTTCGACGTCACCGTCGCCTCACGGGACATGGACTTCGACGAGTTCATGAGCCTTCCCTACTACGAGGACTACATCTATGCCAGGGGATTCTCGATGGTCGAGGGAGACAGTGATGGTTCCGAAAGCCTTACCCTCACTGCGCCATACACCGGCCCGGCCTTCATCGTGATACACGACATAGGCGAAACCGGGGGAAGCTACGATCTGAAGGTATTCTGACCTTGGCCGCCGCATCCGGCCGCGACCTCACCGTACTCGAACTCAACACGAGAGTGAGGGAGCTATTCCGGACGGTATACCCGTACCCGATCTGGCTGAGGGGAACGCTCGCCGGCAGAATCCAGGCGAACAGCCGGGGACATACCTACTTCCAGCTCGTGGACAACACGGATTCCGCCTCCCGGCCGCAGGCCTCCATAGACTGCGTACTCTTCGCCGGCGCCCGTACCGTGGTGCAGCGCGACTTCGCCAGAGCCGGGATGGTCTTCGACCCATCCGAGGGAATCGATGTCCGGATACTCGGCCGCGTGGACATCTGGCCCCAGTCCGGACGCTTCCAGTTCGTGGTGGAGGCCTTCGATCCCGGGAGCTTCGGCGCCTCGTCGGAAACCCGCCTCAGGGAATTGCTGGCAAAACTCACCCGCGAGGGCCTCGCAGAGCGGAACCGCACCCTGCCGTTCCCGGCGCTGCCCCTCAGGATAGGTTTGGTAAGCGCACCCGGCTCGGCCGCTCTCGAGGACTTTCTCACGACCCTGCGCGAAAGCGGCTACCCCTTCGAGGTTCTGCTCCACCCTGCACAGATGCAGGGCGCCGAAACCATGAGAACCGTGGTCGAGGCCATGTCGCGCCTGGCCCTGGAACCCTCGCTGGATGTCCTGGTGATAACGAGGGGCGGCGGATCAGCAACCGACCTCTCGTGGTTCGACTCGGAACCCATAGGGCGGGCCATCGCTTCATTCCCCGCCCCTGTAGTCTCGGGCATCGGCCACGAAGTCGACTTCACGCTCCCGGACTTCATCGCCCATACGAGGGCCAAGACCCCGACACACGCGGCCTCCATCCTTGTGGACAGGCTGGCCGATGCGGCCCAGTCGATCGACGACGCCGCGAGGGACATGGCGGCATCATCGCTTCCCAGACTCAGATCCGAGGGGCACAGGATTCGAGCCGCCGCCTCGATGCTGGCCTCGGGAGTTTCGATGTTCTCCAGGAGCGTCTCCGGCGCTCTCGACAGGAACGAGGCATGGCTCCGCGCCGCTTCCGGAAGGAGTACCTCGAGGGCCGGGCGTGAACTGGAAAGAATGGCTGCGAGACTGGGGCCGCCGGGCTGCCTCGTTCGGTTCCCGGAGCGCGGTCTGTCGCTGGATGACTGCTCCCGGCAGCTTAGAACAGCCAGCGGGGCACTCATCGATGTGTCGAGACGCAGACTCGATGCCCTTTCCGCCCTCGTCGCAGCACGCGACCCCGCCAGGATGCTGGAAATGGGATGGGCCATCGTCACGGACGGAGAAGGCCGGCTGGTGACTTCCGCCTCCTGCGTCGAGGCGGGGGATCGGGTTGGCATAAGGCTGAGGGACGGCCGCATTTCGGCGAGAGCGGTAGAAGTCGATATGGACGGGGCATCCTGACGGACTCCATGTCCGCCGGGTCTTCAGGCCGCTGCTCCGCAGGCATCGCGGCCGACGGGAGAGGGATGGGCAGGAGGAAAAGCGCTTCCTTCGAGGAGCAGATGAAGGAGTTGAACCGGCTCGTGGACGAGGTCGGCAGGGAGGACTGCCCTCTCGACGAACTCGAGTCGAAGGTGAAGCGGGCGGCGGAGCTGATAGGAGACCTCCGCAGCCGCCTGGCGGCTACCGAGATGTCCGTGAAGAACATCCTCGACGGACTGTCGGACTCCGCCGGCGCACCGGACGCGGACGCCCGGGACGAGGAAGAAGAAGACGACGAAGACGACGACGAAAACGAAGAAGAAGAAGAGGACGGCTAGGGACGGATCCCGGCCTGGACAGCCTTCACTGCGCGGATGACTCTCTCCGGATCCGGGCCGTCCGGATCGTAGAGGACGACCGATCCCTCCGACAGGGGCCCGAACCTGTCATGGTTCTGCACGCGGAAGAGAGCTATCACCGGCGTTCCCAGGGCGTAGGCGACGTGCATGGGCCCGTTGTCCGCAGTCACCAGCAGATCGAGACCGGCGAACGAGTCCAGAAGACCCGCGATCGACAGCGGATCCGACACGGTGACGGTCTGCAGTCCCGAGGCGGCCGCATCCGCCGCCAGCCGGACGGCGAGGTTTCTCTCGCCTTCGCTTCCCCAGAACAGGATGACCCTCCCGATGCCGGCAAGCCCGGCGACGAGCCTGGAGAACCTGTCCGGCGGATAGACCTTCCCCCTGCTGGCCCCGACATGGACCCCTATGGAGCGGCATCGGCTCCGTCCGGGCGTGCGGAGAAGTGGCGGCGAATATGCCGGCCAACGCGGCCATACCGACCCCAGCCTGTGGATGGTCCTGCTCTCGTGGTCGCTTTTCGAGAGGCCCGGGACCGCATGGGTGTACCAGCCCTCGTAGTCCCCCGAGGCGAAGCCTATCCTCGTGCGGGCGCCCGCGAGTCGGCCGACCAGCGCCCCGGACAGTGAGAACGCGAACGGATGGGAAGCGTCGATCGCACAGTCGAATCCACGCTTGCGAAGCTTTCGCGCGAACCCCGGGAAGAGCCAGGGGTGCGAGGCCATCCTGGCCTTGTCGACAGGGATTACGTCGAATCCCATGAGGGTGGGCAGCTCGGCGAACCTGTCGCTGGCCAGCAGCGTCAGGCGTGCTTCGGGGAACCTGCTCCTGAGGCCTTCCAGGAGAGGCAGGGTGAGGACGAGGTTTCCCAGCCGTGAATCCGGCCTGGTGACGAGGATGGACGAGGGCTCGGGAGGCGGTGCATCGGATTCGGCACATTGCGACGGCCCCCTGAGGAGGCGGGTGAGCAGCCTCCTGGAGGCTCTCTCGATCCGTTTCAACACTCGCGCCATGACTCCGACGCCTCGAAACCCTCCTCCGTCCCGAGCGGGCGTACCAGATCCGCGAAGTGCGTCCAGCCGTCGCTCGAGCCGATGCGCGCCAGTACGAACCTCCCCGCCTCGGCCTGCCTGCCCTCGAACACCACCACTCTGTTCCCCGCCGTCCGGCCCTGGGTCTGCAGAAGGCCGCGCTTTGCGCCGGGTCCGATGATGAGTACCGGCATCTCTCTACCCGAGAGCGCGGCCGAGCAGGCGCGCGTTATCGATCTCTGGATCTCCTGGAGCCTCGAAAGCCTTTCGAGCCTCACTTCGACGGGTATGGAGCCTTCCATCGAGGCGGCGGGAGTGCCGGCCCTCTCCGAATACCTGAAGAGGAAGGCCTGGTCGAACCGGACCTCTTCGAGAAGCGAAGCGCTGAGTTCGAAGTCCTCCTCGCTCTCTCCGGGGAATCCCGCGATCATGTCGGTCGAGAGGGCGATGCCGGGCATCGCCTCCCTGAGTTTCCTGATCTTGTCGAGATACCCGGCCCTCGAATAGCCCCTGTTCATCGCGGAGAGGATGCGGTCGCTGCCGGACTGTACGGGCAGGTGGATCTGGCGGCAGACGTTGCGGCACCGCGACATCGTCTCCACGAGGTCATCGGTGAGATCGCGGGGATGACTGGTGACGAATCTGACCCAGGCTCCGCGGGCCTCCCGCGAAACCATCCCGAGGAGTTCCGGAAAACGCAGCTCCCCGGAGCGGTAGGAGTTCACGTTCTGGCCCAGCAGCGTGATCTCCCCGTAACCCGAGGAGACGAGCCCGGACACCTCGCGCAGGATGTCGGCGGCGGGCCTGCTCCTCTCCCGTCCCCGCACGTGAGGCACGATGCAGTAGCTGCAGAAGTTGTCGCAGCCTCGCATGACGGTCACGAAGGAGCGCGGGAAGGTTTTCCTGACGGGCTCGACCCCTTCGTAGTGGTGGGGCGAGAACCCGGTCGCGGAGGCCCTGCCGCGCCGGATAAGATCGGGAAGTTCGAGGTATCTGTCGGGTCCGACCACGATGTCGATGGCCGGATAGTTCTCCAGCAGGGAACTCCCGTGCTCCTGGGCCACGCATCCGCAGACTACCGTGACGGGACGCCCCTCTCCGCCGGTTCCCGCTCCGAGCTGGGTCAGCCTGCCTATGGCTCTCGTCTCCGCGTGTTCACGAACGGCGCAGGTCACGACCAGGACTGCGTCTGCGTCACCCGGATCGTCCACCTGCCTGTATCCGGCGCTCTCCAGGATTCCCCGGATGATCTCCGAGTCGCTCACATTCATCTGGCACCCATAGACTTCCATCCAGTAGGCGCCTCTGCGGGTGGGACGGCCGCCGCTTTCCACCACAGCTCAGCCGGGGATCAGGAGTTCCATGACGAGCCCCGATATGATGGGAATCCTGAAGTTGTCGTCGAGCGGGATGTCGATCAGTTCGACCAGGACGGCGGTGACGGAACCGGCGATGAGCACGGGCGGGGTGAGGTTCCAGTGGAAGACAGGGCTTATGAGCAGCAGGACCGCGCTCGCGAAAAGGCAGCTTATCAGCGCCGCCAGGCTGCCTTCGAGAGTCCTCCCGCAGACGAGCTTCACCCTCCCGTATCTCCTGCCCACCAGCGCGGCCATGCTGTCGCCCAGGCTCAGGAAGACAAGCGCCGCCACTGCGGTCTCCTGCCTGTAGATGAGTATCGTCAGAGCGGCCGAGGCGACCAGGATGGTAGAGCCCGTGATCCCGCCCTGCTTCTCGTGCTTCCGGAGAAGCTCGCCGAAGGCGGACAGGAAGAAGGCCTTGAAGCCTTGATTCCTGAGCCTGAGATAATCTACGAGCAGGAGGGCCAGGGCGGCGACGGCCAGGACGACTACGAGCAGCGTCTTCTCCACGAGGAGGGCGGTAAGGGGGATGACCACGGAAGCCAGATGTATCGACTTCCTGAGTAGTTCTTCGCTCAGCGTCATGCGGGAGGGTGTCAGATGCCTATGCCGAGCGAGATTCTGTGAGTGTCGTCGAGATCCTCGTGGCCGAGGAAGGCGTAGTCGAGGCTGACGGGATGCCCCATTATCCCGATCCTGAGGCCGGCTCCGGCCGTGAAGGATCCTTCGGAGGTTCCGAGCCTCAGTGCGACTCTGTCCCTTACCAGGAACTCCGCTCCGAAGTGGGTGTCCAGGCTGACGTCACCGACGTGATACTGTGCGGAGTACTTCCTGCCTTCGAACCTGAAGTCGCCGTCCGCCGACACGGTCACGACGGTGGAGAGCCTGCCGAGGCTCCATACGGTCGAGGCGCCGAGCTTTGCCGTGGGTACGACGCTCTCGTTGCTGCCGGTGTCCCAGAAGATATGAGTTCCCACGGCGTCCTGGATATTGAGCCCGGCGGCGAAGACATCGCTGGGCGTCCATCTGATCCCTGCGTCCAGACCGGCACCGAAGGCGCTGTGGTCCATGAGGGTGCGCTGGATGATCTTCATGCTTGCGCCCAGGGAGAGTTCGTCCGTGAGGGGGCGGGCCCAGGAGAGATAAAGGGCGTAGTCGACGGCGCTTCCCCATGAGATGCGGCCCTCGTCGTAAATTAGCTCCTCGCCCGGATCCCACCGACCGTTGTTCTCCGTGCCGCCCGGATTGGTCAGGGGATCGTAGTCGTCGCTGCCGGAGTCTCCCGGGACGCCCGCCCCGTCTTCGCCGGCGACGCCGTCGGACCCGGTGTCGAGCCACTCCAGACCTGTCGTGTCGGCTATGTCTCCTGCATCGGTTCTGAAGAGGCTCGCCGAGATGGCGGAACCGCCGAAGGGCTGGGCATAGGCCAGATAATCGTACTTGACCAGCCCTCCAAATCTCTCGGAGTGCATGAGCTGAATCTCGCGCCCCGGGAGGGAGACGAGGCCGGCAGGGTTCCAGTAGGCGGCAGTCGCGTCGTCTGCTACGGAGCAGAAGGCTCCGCCCATGCCGAGCGCCCTGGCGCCGGCGCCGACATACATGAACTCCCCTGCGTACTTGGCTGCCACGGCCGGGAGGGAGGCCGATACGATGATGCCGAAAAGAACGGGCTTCACGCTCTGTCTCCCGTCCGCGTCCCCGAGACGAGTTCGGCTATCAGCGCCCTGTGCTCGTCGAGGATGCTTGTGAAGAACATCCCCAGGCCGAAGTTGCCGTCCGGAAGCTCCTCCTCGCGGATGATGACGGCTCTGGCCGGGATTACGAATTCGTCGTCGAGCTTCAGGACCAGATCGACCCTGGTGAGTTCGCCCGTCCGCTCCTTCGAGACGCAGTATATCCCCGAAGCGCTGAGATTGAGGGCCGTGACCGGGATCGCCGGCGTGTTTTCGATGTTGATGCTTACACCAAGGTCAACCCTGGCTCTCGGGCTGCTCCGGCGATCGCCATCGGTCTGGACGGGCATCAGCGACCTCCACTTCGTCGGGAAAAGCTAGTTCCGGCCCCTTCCTCAGTCAACGACGCGGGGGCTGGATGCAACCGGGGGCACAGGGCCGCCCGGTGCCGGCGGGTCGAACAGCTCCCGCACTTCCTTCTTGTTCAGTTCCAGGAGAGTCAAAACGCCGAGAATGGTTCCCAGGGGCATGAACAGGCACGACACTGCCGCCACGACTGTGCAGAAATCCATGTGCCTGGCCTTCTGGAGATTGCGCCCCGCGAAGAACAGGAGGGCTGCGAAAACAAGGACCAGCAGCGTTCCGGCAAGGCCTATCGCTCCGAAGAGCAAGCCGAGAATGACCGGAGGAACATCCCGGGCCGACGGGCCGGAGGATTCGAAGACCGCTGGAGCGAGGCTGATCAATATCCCCATGCCGAGATACAGCATGGGTATCGTCGAGAACATCGCGATGAAGGCGGCCAGGACGTAATGGAAAATGGCAATCAGCTTGAGGTTGGATTCTTCGTACGTCATCTCCGGCCTTTCATGCTCTGCCATGCAGGGGCTCACCGTTCGTCCGGCAAGCCTTATTATATGCCGGTTGCGGTGGAGTTGACACTACGCCGGACATAAACGACAATATCGTGTCCGTGAGTAACTGGTTCCCGTTCCGTGGAGGGCGGTCCCGCTCGGGCGGGTCGCACGCTATGGGAGGCGCGGCTCGGCCGTGCTCGACTCGAAAGGGGTATGATGGATCCGAACTACACTTTCACGCAGCAGGAGATCGACGAGGGCAAGACGATGGCCGGAATCGCCTACATCACCTGGATAGGGCTTCTCATCGCCTACCTGACCGGCAAGGAGAACAGGTTCGTGCTCTATCACTGCCAGCAGTCCATCATTCTCCTCATAGCGATGCTCCTCGGCATCATCCCCGTCATCGGATGGCTCTGGGCCCTGTTCTGCCTCGTGCTGCTCGTCATAGGCGCCCTCAACGGCTTCGGCGGCAAGGCCGTGCCCCTGCCGCTCATCGGCCAGTTTGGCTTCAAGCTCAACCTGCTCAAGCCCGATCAGTCCGGGGAGCCCCAGGCGTAGACGATTTCCTGGGTATAGAAAAGGCGGGGCAAACGCTCCGCCTTTTCATATCCGGCTCCCGGTTCCCGCCCACCGTCAGGCCGACTGCACAGACGCTCCGACTGCGCTCGATCCGCCTCTGATCATGCCGCTCCGGCGTTTGCAGGCGACTGGTCGAGCAACCGGACGGTCCTGGAAATCCTGACCCAGTAGACGATCCAGCACACAATGCCGGCCAGCCCGGGAAGGGAAGACAGGCATTGTCCCACATACGGTATCCACCCCACCAGCGAGACCCAGGCCGACAGGATGCAGCTTGCCAGACCGACTCCCCTGCCCGGGCTGCTCTCCATCCCGGGGATGTTGCGGTGCCGCAGCTCCGCCCCGAGTGATTCGCTGGTCTTCAGAACGACGATGAAGCTCCAGACCATGCCGAAAACGGGAATGAGCTGAAGCCAGACCATACCGGGCTCCAGTGTCCGGTTTGCCGGGGAACAGCGGTTCAGGGCCTTCTGCATCGTCAACAGGTAGAAGATCACCGCTGAGAGTACACCGAGCAATATCACGGCGACGACTCCGAAAGCGGCTATACCGGCAAAGAGGCCGAAGGCGTCGAAATCGTTCTGTCCGCCATAGTCGTAGATGATCACGAGCATCCCCTTTCGTACTTGTTGGCTTCCCCGGGTTCCACGAATACCTGCCCTGTGTCCTCCCATTCTAATCCGTAACGGGCGGATGTGCATCTGACACGATACACAGCCCGGGGCGCCGCCGGTTCGGGCGTGGCGGCCGGCGGGTTCGAAACGCTGTTGTTCCCGATCCGCCGGAGCCTGAAACGGATGATGCAGCCGCTCCCCTGCCGGGAACCGGAGACCGGCGGGTGCCCCCGGGGCCCGTGCCGGTTATACTCGTCGTTCCGGGCGGCTCTTTCCTGCCGCGCACCGATCGGTCACGAACCCCGGGGAAGTGGGATATGCAACCCGAGACCGTCCTGACGGCTTCCGAGATCCGGTCGATAGTCCAGGCGACGCCCGCCGATCCATTCGCCCTGCTCGGCATGCACCCGCTCGGAGGGCCCTCCGGCAGGCTGGAGATCCGGACCTTCTGCCCTGCGGCCACGAGGGCATGGATCGCCCGCACCGACACCTCCCCGGACACATCCCCCGCCGGGAGCCCGATGACCCGGGTACACGGCGACGGTCTCTTCGTGTGGTCCTCCCCCGGCCCCGAACAGCCGTTCGCCTACCTTCTCGTCTTCGAGAAGGAGGATGGGTCAACATGGGCCACGGAGGACCCCTACTGCTTCCTGCCGCAGCTCGGTGAACTCGATCTTCACCTGTTCAACGAAGGCAGGCACGAACGCATGCACCAGGTCTTCGGAGGCAGGCCCTGGAAGGCCGGGGAGGTGGAAGGGGTGCTCTTCTCCGTCTGGGCTCCCAACGCAGGACAGGTGAGCGTGACAGGCGACTTCAACGCCTGGGACCGCAGGAGGCACCCGATGCGCCCCAGAGGGGCGTCGGGCGTATGGGAGCTGTTCGTGCCGCGGCTCCGGGAGGGCGATCTCTACAAGTTCGCGATCCTCGGATGCGACGGGGTCGTCCGTGAGAAGGCCGACCCGGTGGCCTCCCGGTTCGAGATTCGCCCCGCCACGGCTTCCGTAGTCTCATCCGCATCGGGATTCGAGTGGACCGACGGGGAATGGATGACCCGCAGAGCCGCCGCCGGGCGCTTCAGTTCCCCGGTCTCGATCTACGAGGTCCATGCCGGCTCCTGGCGCAGACCGGACGACGGCCGGCCGTTCCTCGGCTGGATGGAACTCGCGGACGCGCTCCTGCCGTACGTATCGGATATGGGCTTCACCCACATCGAACTGCTCCCGGTGATGGAGCATCCCTTCGACGGGTCCTGGGGGTACCAGACTCTGGGATACTTCGCTCCAACGAGCAGGCTGGGCTCTCCGGAGGATTTCGCCCGCTTCGTGGACAGGGCGCATGCGGCGGGAATCGGGATCATCCTCGACTGGACCCCGGCCCACTTCCCCTCCGACGCCCACGGCCTGGCCAGGTTCGACGGCACCGCCCTGTACGAGCACGATGATCCGAGGCTCGGAAGGCATCCGGACTGGGGAACGCTCATCTTCAACTATGGAAGGAACGAGGTCCGCGGCTTCCTGATCTCCGCGGCCATCTCCTGGTTCGACAGGTTCCACATCGATGCGCTGCGCGTGGACGCGGTGGCCTCGATGCTCTACCTCGACTATTCGCGCGGGAGGGACGCATGGATCCCCAACCGCTACGGCGGCAGGGAGAACCTCGATGCCGTCGCCTTCATCCGGATGCTGAACGACCGGGTTCACAGCCTGTTTCCGGGCGCCTTCACGATCGCGGAGGAGAGCACCGCCTGGCCCTCCGTGACCAGACCCCCGGATGGAGGAGGACTCGGCTTCTCTTTCAAGTGGAACATGGGCTGGATGCACGACACGCTCGGCTTTTTCGCGCTGGATCCCGTCCACAGGAAGTACCACGTGAACAATCTCACCTTCTCGCAGCTCTACGCCTACAGCGAGAACTTCATACTGCCGCTCTCCCACGACGAGGTCGTGCACGGCAAGTCGAGCCTCCTGGAGAAGATGCCCGGCGACGACTGGAGGAGGTTCGCCAATCTCAGACTCCTCCTGTGCTATCAGTGGGCTCATCCCGGGAAGAAGCTGCTCTTCATGGGCGGCGAATTCGGTCAGAGGTCGGAGTGGAACCACGATTCGCAACTGGACTGGCACCTGCTCGAATACGCCCCGCACCGGGGGATCAGGTCCCTCGTCCGGGATCTGAACTCCCTCCTGTCACGCGAACCCGCCATGCACGAACTGGATCACGATCCGGCGGGCTTCAGGTGGATCGATTTCAGCGATACGGACAGCACCGTGGTTTCCTTCGCCAGGAGGGACTCCGGGGGCGGATGCGTGATCTGCGTCTTCAACTTCACCCCCGAACCCAGACACGGGTACAGGATAGGCGTGCCGGAGGGCGGTTTCTACAGGGAGCTGCTCAATTCCGACGCATCCTCCTACGGCGGGAGCGGAACCGGAAACCTCGGAGGAACGGCATCCGACCCGCAGCCGCGCAACGGGATGGCTCACTCCGTATCGCTCTCCCTGCCCCCCCTCGCGGCCCTCTTCCTGAAGCGGGACGCACCGGAGCACGGAGCATGACGGGCCGGGAACGCCGCAGATGAGCCGCGAGCCCTCCCCCAGGGCGTGGATAGGCGTGCTGGTGGCGGATCTCCGCTTCCACGGCGCGAGGACGCTGAAGGACCGTAGGGGCGAACTGAACTCGATCCGGGACAGGCTCGGAAACCTGGGCTTCTCCGTATCGCAGACGGGGCCTGCGGATCTGCCCGCACGGGCCTGGGTGGCGGCCGCCTGTGCGTGCGGAACCCGTGCCGGAGCCTCCGGAATGCTGGAGAGCGCTGTGGCGCTCATCAGGGACAGCGCCGCAGGTACTGGCGGGATAGAGACATGCATCTCCCTGTTCGACCCGGAGATGGAATAGGAGGAGAGCGATGAGGACGCTCAGAAAGGAGCTCTGGTTCGAGATCCCCTCGCGGAGAGGATTCGTGAACATCACCCGGGAGGTCTCGTCCGCCGTCAGGGAAAGCGGGGTGAAGGAGGGGCTCTGCCTCGTGAACGCAATGCACATAACCGCCAGCGTGTTCGTGAACGACGACGAACCCGGCCTGCACAGGGACTTCGACGACTGGCTGGAGAAGCTCGCTCCGCACGAACCGGTTTCCTCCTACAGGCACAACCGCGGGGAGGACAACGCCGACGCCCATCTCAAGAGGCAGATCATGGGCAGGGAGGCCGTCCTGGCGATAACGGGCGGGGAACTCGATCTGGGGCCTTGGGAGAGTGTCTTCTACGGCGAGTTCGACGGCAGACGGCGCAAGCGCGTCCTGATCAAGATAATCGGCGAATAGGACCGGGAACGGGAGGCGGGGATGGCGATGGGGATGACGGGCGGGAGCGTTTTCCTCTTCATGTCCGACCTGTTGGGAAGAAGAGTCCGTTCGGAGGATGGGGCGTTCTCGGGCAGACTGATCGACCTGGTAGCATCGTTCTCCGAGAAGTTCCCCGAGATCGAAGCGGCGGTCTTCTCTACAAGGAAGGGGCCGGTGTCCATCAGGATGGATGCGGCTCTCTGCGATGCGCTGCTCTCCGGAAGTGCGCTGAAGCGCCAGCCAGGGCGGCTGTCTGGTCTTCCGCGCCCGGAGATGCACCTTCTCCAGAAGGGGCTGCTGGACAAGCAGGTGGTAGACGTCAAAGGGGCCAAGGTGGTTCGTGTAAACGACATACATCTTCTGGTCCACTCCGGCAGGATGTTCCTGGTGCACGTGGACATCGGAATGACGGGCCTGGCGAGGCGCCTGCGAGTCGAGGGCGGCCTGAGAAGGGTCGTTTCGGCATTCCACAGGCAGCTCGACAACGAACTCGTCTCCTGGAAATACGTGCAGCCGCTTCCGGCGCCCGGCAGGGAGCCGGTCAAGCTGACGCTCCGCCAGGAGCAGCTCAAGCAGCTTCACCCCGGTGAGCTGGCGGACATCATCGAGGAACTCGATCCTGGAGAGCGCCTGGCCATGGTCAGATCCTTCGACACCGAGCAGCTCGCGGACGTACTGGAGGAGGCGGAGGAGGACGTGCAGGCCGCCATCATAAGGGATCTCGACTCCGCTACCGCAGCCGACATCATCGAGGAGATGGAGCCGGCAGCCGCTGTCGATCTCGTCGAACTGCTGCCGGAATACGCCCAGCAGGATATCATGGCCGAGATGGAGGACGAGGAGAGGGAGCGGATCGAGAAGCTCTCCCAGGCCGAGGACGATACCGCGGCCACGCTCATGACGGTCGAGTACATCACATGCCCCGCCGGGGCCACGGTCCTGGAGGCCAGGCGCATACTCGAGGAGAAGGTTGCGGAGATCAAGTTCATCAGCTACATCTACTGCCTCGACGGCGATGAAGGCCATCTGGCAGGGGTCGTCTCCCTGCGCCACATACTCGGATCGGCGCCGGAAACGCCCCTCTCCGGGCTCATGAACAGGAGGCTGGCCACGCTAGCGCCGGACGACGACCTCGACGAGGTGGCAGCCATCTTCATGAAGTTCAGGCTGCACGCCGTGCCCGTGGTGAACGACCGTTTCTGCATGGAGGGCATAGTGACGCTGGAGCACGCCTTTGACGAACTGCTGCCGCGGTTCGCGAGGCTGGCGGACTAGGCCGGCATGGCCGGGACCATGATCCCCGACGCCCACCGCTCCCCCGCCGGGAGCTGCAGGTTTTGACGGCCCTGCGGCTCGCCGAAGGCAGAAGGCGGGGCATCCTCCGCCGCATAGCCGTTTTCCTGGCCGTCATGGGGCCCGGGATGATCACCGCCAANNATGGTGCAGGAGATGGTGAACAGGATGGGCGTGGTAACCGGCAAGGGTCTCTCCGACATGATCCGGGAGCGGTTCGGGGTCAGGGTCACCTTCGCTCTCATGGCGCTGATCCTGGTAACGAATTTTGCCAACATCATGGCCGAGTTCGCCGGGATAGCCTCGGCCGGCGAGATCCTGGGGCTGCCGCCGGTCGCGGTGATACCAGTCTGCGCCGCGCTGGTATGGCTCCTGGTGACAAAGGCCAGCTACCGCTCAGTGGAGCGTGTCTTCCTCGTGGCCTGCATCTTCTATCTCGCCTATCCGCTCACCCTCTTCGTGGTCGGGCCGGATGCGGGCGAAATCGCGACGGCGTTCGTGAAACCCGACCTGAACTTCGACAGCGGCTACCTGATCATGGCTGTAGGGCTGCTGGGCACCACGATCGCTCCCTGGATGCAGTTCTACCAGCAGGCCTCGGTGGCCGAGAAGAACATCCCCATCGGGGAATACGCCTACTCGAAGCTCGACACCGTGCTCGGATGCATCATGGTGAGCCTCGTGGCATCGTGCATCATGATAGTCTGCGCAGTCAAGCTGAACTCGGCCGGCATCGTGGTGAACAGCGCGGCGGATGCCGCCAGGGCGCTGGAACCCCTGGCCGGAAGGCTCAGCTCCTATCTGTTCGCCTTCGGCCTTCTCAACGCTTCCGTCTTCGCGGCCAGCATCCTGCCGCTCTCCACCTCCTATACGGTCTGCGAAGCGTTCGGATGGGAGTCCGGAGTCGACAGGGACTTCGATTCCGCCCCGCAATTCTATATCATGTACACCGCGCTGCTGGTCCTGGGGGCCGGAGCGGTTCTCATACCGGGCGTCCCGTTCATGCCGGTCATGTTCTGGTCGCAGGTGGTGAACGGAATCGTACTGCCCGTGGTCCTCGTCTTCATGCTGATCCTGGTCAACGACCGGTCCCAGATGGGCGACCACGTCAACGGGAGGTTCTACAACGCCGTCTGTATCGCGGTCATTCTGCTCATCGCGGCCGTGAGTCTCGCCATGCCCGTCTCGATGCTGCTGGAATGACCGGCCTGGAACAACGGCGTCCGGTTCCGGTATATGCACACGAGAGCATTCACAACAGCCGTCGGAGGTTGAAGTGGCTGTCAGACTCGTGAAGGGTCGCCAGAAGGTAAAGGACGAGCGGACGGACTCCGAACTGATGATCGCGCTCTGCAAGGGGGACGAGGCTGCCTTCTCGGAAGTGATCAGGAGGTTCCAGGGCCCCGTCTATTCTCTGCTGATCAGGATGCTCGGCAACGAGGACGACGCCGAGGAACTCCTCCAGGTCACCTTCTGCAGGGTACACCAGTATCGTGACCACTACGACCCGGAGAGGCCGCTGGTCACCTGGATCTTCACGATCGCGAGCAACCTGGCGAAGAAGGAATGGCGCAGGCGGTCACACTGGATGCAGGTTCCCGAGGACTCGGTAAACCTCACCAGCCCGGTGAACACGACCCCTCACTACGAGTCCGGCAGACGCGAACTCAGAGCCTCTCTCGAGGAGGCCATCAACAGGCTGCCCATCCATTACCGCGAACCTTTCCTCCTCCGCGAGGACCAGCAGCTCACCTACGAGGAGATAGCCGAAGTCCTCGGAATCAGGATAGGCACCGTGAAGTCGAGGATCAACCGGGCCAGGGCCCAGTTGCGCGAATCCCTCAGCGAAGCGTGGGAGCGTTGGCGATGAAGTGCAAGGATGCCCTGCTTCTGATGGACAAGGTGATCGACGGGTGCTCCACCCCCACGGAGGAGCAGATGCTCCACTTCCACACCTCCGGGTGCAGGGCGTGCAAGCGCACCATGATGATGAACAGGGACATATCCAGAGTCTTCCGTCAGATCTCCCGCCCCGAGCCCCCTGCCGATCTGGAGGAGAGGGTCCGGGCCCGCCTCGCCGCGGCGGCGTCAATCGGTTCGAGACGCCGGCCTCCGCTCAGGTATGCCGTGGCGCTGCCCTTCGTGGCCGCACTCCTGATTGCGCTGGGTCTCTCCCTCGGGCGAGGCGGCACCCGCATGCAGGAAACGCTGGTGGCCGAAGTCGACAAGGCCGAGGACGCGGGCGACTCATGGAAGCGTCCCGTGACAACCCCGCCCCTGACCGCATACATCAGGCCGGCCGGTCTGGTCACTTTCTGAGCCGATGACCCCGGCTCTCGTCCTGTCGGCCGTCCTCGCGGCCGGAGCGGTCTTTCCCCCGGTAGTCACGATAAGGCGCGAAAGAGTGCCTGGCTTGACGGAACTCTCCACCGGAGCCGCGATATCCGACAGGCACGTGGTCACCCTCAGCGCCTTCACAGGCCCGGGATCGTCTCCTTTCGTCGAGCTGGACGGCGACCTCCACGAACCCGACACGATACATGTCTGCCCCGACATGGGCATCGCCGTGCTGACGTTCGACTCCCCCGTATTCTACGACTTCTCGAAACCGGACAGTCGCGTCCCGGAGGTCGGCGAGACGCTCGTGCTCGTAGGCCAGGGGCTCTCCGGCATCATCTCGATCTCCGCCAGGGTCGTGAGGCACTACGAGGACGGCGCCCTGCTCCTCTCGGCTCCCAGGATGGAGGGCCTGATGGGGGCCGTCGCCTTCGACGGGGAAGGTTCGCTGGTCGGCCTGGTGACCGGAGTGGTTTCCTTCTCCGCGCACGAGGCCTCCGACATCTCCATCGACTACCTGGCTGTCCTGCCGTCTCAGATGTGGTACATCTGGGCGGATCTCGCCATGGAAGGCTCCCCCAGGAACGAGGTGCCCTTCGGAATAACGGCGACCTCGTGCTCCGGGGCCACCGGCCGCGACAGGCCGGCCGGCGTCCTCATAGTCGCGGTCGCTTCGGGCAGCATGGCCGACGGCTGCGGGCTCAGGCCCGGTGACGTGATAACCCGCGTCGATACTGTCAGGACATATCACCCCGAGTCCGTCCGTGGGCTGCTGATGCAGACCCGCGACAGCCTCGAGGCCGAGGTCTGGTTCAGAGGTTGCAGCAGGGTCATATCCCTGCCCCCGCTCCGCTGATGGAACTCATTAGAAGCCCGATCAAGGAAGACAGGCCAACGCGGGAACCAGGCGGCCGGACCGTGGACGGAGTCACCCGTAACGCCTGAGCAGTCTCCTGGCTTCGTCGAAGTCCGGCATCAGCCTCCCGAGCAACGCCCGGAATCCTTCTCCGTGTCCCATGATTCTCAGATGGCAGAGTTCGTGCAGTATCGTGTAGTCGATCAACCGGGTAGGAAGGCGTGCGAGCTGCAGATTGAGTGTCACTACCCCCTTGCGGTTGCAGCTCCCCCACAGGGTCTTCATGTCCCTCACCCTCACCCGGGCCGGTTCCGTTCGTAGAACGTCGAGATGAGCGGCAGCCAGCGCGGCGGCCCTCGACTCCAGTTCGGACCGTGCGAATGAGCGCAGGGCATTCTCGAAATCCGGCAGGGCGACCGGCAAGCCCGGAGCGTGTACCTCGAGTCTTCCGGAAGCGCTTCTCCCCACCTCCGTGCGGCGTCCCTGGACAACCGGGATCAGGACCGTCTCCCCCATGCAGGTCACCCTGAATCCGCCGCCGGGAAGCGCGACGGCATCCGGCCAGCGGGCTCTCAGAGGATCCAGTTCCCGCTCTCTCGACTCTGCGGTCTTGCGGAGTATCCAGGAGATGTTCCGGGCCACGAAGAGATGGGCGTGACTCTCGTCCATTCCACGGGGCAGGACAGCCTCCACCAGACCGGGAGATACCCTGATCGATATGCGTTTCGCGCGGTCGCTCCGCCTGACGGTGTATTCCACGGTGCCGTCCCCGACGCGGA
>LKHC01000144.1 GCA_001618605.1 Candidatus Fermentibacter danicus | reverse complement strand
ATCAGCCCGGGAATCCCGCCGGCGATGGAAGTGTCCAGCCCGTCCTCCTCCATCCTCCTGACTGCCGCTTCGAGCACCCTGTCCCCCCGGCTGGTCGCTGCGGCGCGCCAGTCGTACTCGCCGAGGACTGCGAGCCTTCCGCCCGGTTCCATGAGGCCCGCGAGCTTCGCCATGAAGGCGGGGGCGTCCTCGAGTTCGAGCAGGACATGAGACAGCAGGACGATATCGGCGCGGGACAGCGGATGGCGCTCGATGTCGCACTCCACGGCATTCAGCCCTGGGATCCTGGATTCTGCCTTCGCCAGCGCGCCGGCATCCCGGTCGTATCCGTACAGGGCGGCGTCGGTCAGGAGCGAGACCTCGGACAGAACCAGGCCCGTCCCGCAGCCTGGCTCGATAATGCGCGCAGTCCTCCGCAGCGGCAGCAGGCCGTAGATGTATCTGCGCAGCGCGGCAGTCTCGAGGGACTGCCTGGCGTAGATCCGCTCCCTCTCCTGGAGAGGTATGCCGTACCAGCTCCCTCTCACGACACCCGGTCAGGGGTTGGAGAGCACGTCAGGACAGACCACCCCGTCCTTCCCCCGATCCAGTGGGCAGCCCCCGCCGCAGATCTGCAGATCGTCGCAGCTTCTGCATCCCTCCGGTATCCACTCCCTTTCCCGGAGCGAGCGCATCAGGGGAGATCCGTAAATACTGTCCCAGGAGTCGGTCAGTATGTTTCCGGCGCTCTTGTAGAAGCTCTGACAGGGTATGACGTCGCCGTTCGGTTCGATGCAGACATTGTACTGTCCCGCCGTGCAGTGCTTCGGCCCCAGCCCCAGTTCTACGGGATCGAGTTCGCAGTAGCGCGTGGGGGAATACCAGATGATCCGTATCCCCTGCGCCGAGGCTTCGTCCCTCACTCTGCACAGGAGATCCGTGAGTTCGTCCACGGGCAGCTCCACGCCCGACGCCGGCCCTCTGCCGCTGTGTATGATGCTGTTCATGGCGAACGCCCTCAGGCCGGCTTCAGCCAGGAAGGCGGGCATATCGAGGGCCGTCGCTGCGTTCATGCATGTCAGGGTCGTATTGGTGATGGCGTACAGCCCTGCGTCGACCGCGTTCCGGAGACCCGCCACGGTTGCGGCGTATGACTCGGATCCGGTCATGGAGTTGTGTACGGACTCCACGGGCGATTCCAGAGTGACCTGGACGTAGTCGAGGCCGGCCTCCTTCAGTCGATCCAGGAAGGCGCGGTCCGCCAGGGCGACCCCGTTGGTCAGAAGGCCTGCGACCATGCCCGTGCTCTCGGCATGGGCGACGAGATCGGCGAGGTCGCTCCTGAGGGTCGCCTCGCCGCCGGTGAACGCGACATGAGGCACTCCGGCATCCCAGAGCAGCGAAATCGCCCGCTTCCAGGAGCCGGTGTCCATCTCGGGGACTTCCCTGTCACCGTTGTAGCAGTGCAGGCATTCGATGTTGCACCTGTAGGTAAGAGCCAGATCGGCACGATAGGGCGCTTCGACAGCGACGGAATACGGTTCGAGCCTGTCGAGCCCCAGGCTGGTGACCGGGCATCCGTCTGCTTCATCCCCGCGAGAAAG
>LKHC01000143.1 GCA_001618605.1 Candidatus Fermentibacter danicus | reverse complement strand
CGCCTCGTGATCCTGCGCGCGGCCTCGGGCGCGGGAACGCCTTCGAGGATGAGCCAGGCCATGTCGCAGGCGGTCCTGTTGAGATGGATTATCTTCGAGGCATCCACCGAGAGGACTCCTGTCCCCTTCCTGCCGACCCTCAGGTGGAGGCGCCTGCCGAGAATCCTGTAGTGATGGAGCCCGGCCGGGGCGATCGGAGCAGGCGGCTTCTTCGAGAACAGCTTCATCGACCACCTCCCGCACACGCACATGCACATCCAGCGCAGGCACAGGCACACGCACATGAACTCCTGCCGCTGCCGCCGCCGCTGCCGCTGCTCGAGTCGACCGGTGGGGGATTCGTGACCGAGGTGACATGCGCGGCGATCGTCGAGAAAGAGGAGGCGACGTTTCCTGCTGCCGATTCGATGGAACCGGCCACCCTGGCGCAGGCCTGTGCAAGAGTCCGCCCATGCTT
>LKHC01000142.1 GCA_001618605.1 Candidatus Fermentibacter danicus | reverse complement strand
GGCGGCGCCCATCCCTCCCGGGATCACCAGGATGTCGAAATCGGAGACGGAGATGTCGGCGACGGGCCTGATCCTGCCCCTTGCGAATCTCGCGGCCTCCTCCAGAACGTTTCTTGCCGGAGCCGGGCTGCCGGTGAGGTGGCTGATGGTGACGGCCTGCTCCATGTCCGGCGCGGTGAAGGCCATGTCGAAGCCGGCCTGGTCGAGCGCCAGCATTGCGCAGACGCACTCGTGAATCTCCGATCCAT
>LKHC01000141.1 GCA_001618605.1 Candidatus Fermentibacter danicus | reverse complement strand
GCTGGTGTCCGTGCCCTCCCGCAGGACCGTCCCGCCGGAGCGGGCCTCGTAGAGAACCGAATCCCCGTCCACGAGAAGAAGGCCGACCTGTGCCGCCGCTCCTCCCGAGGGACCCGCGGGGAGACCGGCGCCTCCCGAGGGGCCCGCCGAGACGTACAGTATCCCGTTCCTCCTCCTGGTGTCGAATACGTGTATGTGCCCGGCCGTCACGGCCTCCACGTCCGCAGCCTCCAGGAGTTCCGCGATGCGGGCGAGTTTCTCCGGGGGGACGTCGTCCGAGAGCCAGAAGGGCCTGTGCGTGACCAGGATGCACGGGTCCTCCCTCTTCACGCCTGCCAGGAGCGACTCCAGTACGGCCAGCGACCCCGGGCCGGGAACGCTCTCGCGCGAGGTGTCCCACGAGACCAGGACGACTCCATGATGTTTCTCGACCCGTGAGGGTTCCGCTCCGGAAGCCGCCGACCACGCCGCAGCCGATTCCTCGTCGCGGATGTCGTGATTCCCGGGCGTCATGAAGATCGTCGAGATCGCGGCCAGCGGCTCGATCAGCCCGGCGACGGAAACCCATTCAGAATCGGCGTCGAAACCGGGGCCGCCTTCCACGAGGTCTCCCACGAAGATGGAGATGTCCGGAGAGAGGGCGGCCGCGTCGTCGATGCATGCCGCAAAGGCGCCGGGGTCGTCGCCCGATGTCGTGCGGTCGCCTATGACCGCTATTCTCACGGAGGATTCGAGAGCGAGCAGAAGGATCAGGATCGCCATGGGCCTTCTCCGATGATGGACGCCGCGTTCTCCGGCCGTCCGGGTCGACCCGGACAGAATTGCATTATACATTTCCCGTAACAGGGAGGGGGCGATGAGAGCAAAAGCCGTTCCGCTGATCGCGGTTCTGGTTTCAAGCGGTTGCTACTACGGGGCCATGCAGGGGGCCAGGACGCTTGGCGTCGGACATGCCTCGATCAGGGGCAGCCTCATGATGCCGGCCTTCACGAGCAGTGCAGACAGGGTGGAGGCGGAGGATACCGGCGAAGACTACCTCGATCCCTACCCGGGCTTCACGTTCGCCGTAGGGGCGTCGCCCGACATCGATCTGGGCCTTGCCGCTATGGGGTATGGCATAGGGCCCTTCATCAAGTACGGATTCCTGGACCCCGGCTCCGACTACGCCTTCTCGGCCCTCGGCGGCATCACCTATGTAATGCCCCCGCAGGTGGTCAGTCCGAGAGCTTCTTTTGCCTTCGGGACGCTGCTCGGAAGGAACCTCGAGGCCTACGGCGGCTGGGAGTGCGGCTACGGCCCCGACCTGGCCAACATCCCCGAGGACGAGTACGGCAAAAACGACTGGGACACGATAGGGAACACGTTCTTCCATGCGATCAAGGCCGGGTGTATCTACACCATTAGGAGCGAATCCGGGGATGACGATTTCGGGGTGTTCGTGCCCGAGATGATCGGCTTCGAGTTCTCGATACCGCTGGACATGGACAGGAATCTGGTCATAGCCGGGTTGAGCATCGGGTACTAGCCGGCGGGAAGCTCCCCGAGCAGAAAAGGCGGTCCGAACCTTCCTCCGGGTCCGGGGGAGGCGCCTTCGATTTCCAGCAGCGATAGTTTCAGCGGGATGCCGGCCGGATCGGAACCGGAGTAGCCTCCGGGCCCTCCCGATGCGACCACCCTGTGACAGGGGATCAGCAGCCCGACCGGATTGGACCGGCAGGCCGCACCGGCCGCGCGAGCGGCTCCGGGCCTGCCGACTCCCCTCGCCAGTGTGCCGTAGGTAACGACCCTGCCCCGGGGGATTCTCATCAGCGCCTCGAGAACATCCCGCCGGAAGCCGGAGATGCTCCCCAGATCGATCGCCGCGCTGAAACGGACGGGTTCCCCCGAGAAGTACAGGTCGAGTTCGTCGCGCAGAGGGCCGGGAGGCAGGTCGGGAGCGTCCGGGCTTTCCGTGAAGAAAGCCCTCGTGATTCCCTGCCTCCCGGACTCGATTTGCAGGACTCCCGCCCGGGAGCGGTAGGAGAAGCTGCGGAGGATGCTCGGGACCGCTACCAGAGGCTCTTTATTCCGGCCCAGGTGGTTCTGGGGATCGAGGTGTAGGTCACGCCGGGCGTCGGCGGCGCGGTCAGCCAGGTCGTGGACATGTTCTCGCTAGTCTCGTCGTGTCCCGTAAGGCCGTTGCCGCCGGACTGGGACTCCGTACCTTCGGTGAAGTCGACTCTCTGGAAGGATTGTCCGCTGGAATGGCCGCCCGTGCTGATCGCGTTCTGGGAGGCCGCAGGAGTCTCGGCGAGGTATGTCGAGGGAATGGTGTCGCCATCCGGGCCGTCGATGGATATGCCGGTCTTGTCGACGACTCTGGTTGGATCGTCGCCCCAGAGCGCGTAGTCCAGATCGTAGACGAGGTCCGTCAAGCCGTTCCAGTAGAAGAGCACTACGACCTCGTCGCCGTTTGTGAGTCCGGCCGTGGGATTGATGTAGCCGTTCGGCGGGGTGACCATCTGGGTGCCGACGCCGGAGTTGAGAAGTTCGTAGTCGGGAGCCGCGCCGTAGGTGCTCTGGAAGTCCGACCCTTTCATGGCAATGGTTATCACGCCTCCGGCCGGCAGGGAGGAGCCGGCGGGGAACCTGACCAGGAAGTCCGCGGAGGTGTTGGTGACCGGTCCGGCCGTGATCTGGGGGTAGAAGGAGGGGAGTGTGGCCGCGGTTCCGTAGAGATCGCACAGGTAGATGTCGTCCAGGGCGATGGAGGATGACGTAGGGTTGTGGATCTCGATGAACTCGCCCGTGGTCGGAGTGACGCAGATCTCGGACAGCAGAGGGATTCCCTGCGAGAAGGCGATCGTTGTCACGATCAGCGCCGCTATCGCCGATTTTCGCATATTTGTCCTGCCTTTCCTTCGGGTGATACCAAATATGTTCTTCCGGGACGGGAAGGGACAGATATGAAATCAGGACGCCGCATCATCGACATGCACGTTCATACCGACGATTCGCCCGACGCCGACATCCCCGCCGCGGACGTCGCGGCCCGAGCGGCGGGCGAAGGGCTCCTCGGAATCGGATTCGTAGCGCACGTGGACTTCCATCCCGCCGACCGCTGCAGAGGCGCCTTCTCCGCGGAAGCCTACTCGCGATCCCTGGAGCGGGCGCGGGAGATGCCTGGAAGCCCTGTTCTCCTGACAGGCATCGAGGTCGGCGAGCCCCATCTCTTCATCGCGGAGGCGATGGAGAAGGCGGACGGCATGTGTCTCGACTTCGTAACCGGGGGTCTGCACTGGATCGGTGAAAGGTCTGTCCTGGACGCCTCGGGGTTCGCCGGGGTCGATCCCCTGGCTCTGGTCGAGGAGTATCTGAGGGTGAGCGTCGAGATGGCATCTGATGCGTCGATCGACATCCTGGCGCACCTGGGTGTCTGGCGACGGGGGCTCGCACGCGCCGGCGGCCGGGTGGACATTGACGAGACCAGACTCTGGCCGGGGTTGCTGTGGCGGCTGTTCGAGGCGATGACGGACAGGGGGATCGCGCTGGAAGTCAACACGGCGGGGCTCAGGAGGCCTGAGTCGGTCACCTATCCGACGGCATCCGTCCTCCGGTTCTACCGGGAATGCGGCGGGAGGATCGTCACCATCGGCTCGGACACCCATTCCGAGTCTCATGCGTTCTACGGCCTGTCACAGGGGGTGGAGATCCTCGCCTCCGTGGGTTTCACCGAGGCCTTCGGCTTCAGGGACAGACGCCCGTTCCCGTACCCGATCAAGGCGTAGGAAGCGGGTCTGCCGGTTCCGCCTTCAGGAGGCCGGCGTTCTCCGGCGTGCCGGATCCGAGGCCAGAAGCCGCTCGATGTCTTCGAGCAGCCATTCGCCGCAGCCGTCCGCCCTCTGCCTGTTCTCCACCAGAGCGGCGATGAGCCGGGGGAGGGCCAGGCCGGAGCCGTTGAGCGTGTGCACGAACCTGGTCTTCCCGCCGCCCGCCGGCCGGAACCTGATGTTCCCCCGCCTGGCCTGGAAATCGCGGAAGTTCGACACAGACGATACTTCGAGCCACCTCTGCTGACCGCCCGACCAGATCTCGAGATCGCAGCATCTGGCGGCCGAGAAGCTCAGGTCGCCGGTCGAGAGAAGCATCACGCGATAGGGGACGCCGAGCGTCCTGAGCAGGGAGCAGGCCTGTTCGATCATCTCCTCGTGCGCCGCCGACGATCTGTCCGGATGTTCCAGCCTCACCATCTCGACCTTCTCGAACTGATGGACCCTGTTCAGGCCCCGGGTCTCCCTTCCGTAGGAGCCGGCCTCCCGCCTGAAGCAGGGGGTGTAGCAGCACATCCTGACGGGGAGGTCCTTCTCGTCCAGCGTCTCTCCCCGGTAGAGGTTCGTGACGGGCACCTCGCCGGTCGGGATCAGGTACAGCCCGTCTCCCGGCAGGGAGTACATGTCGTCGCCCAGCTTCGGGAGCTGCCCCGTGGCCGTCATGCTGTCGGCGGACGCGAGGAAGGGCGGCCAGATCTCCTCCATTCCCGAAGCCGAATGGCGGTCCAGCATCCAGGAGATGAGGGTCCGCTGAAGCCTCGCAGCCCATCCCCGGAGCAGGATGAAGTTGGATCCGGCGATCCTGCCGGCGGCTTCGAAGTCGAGCACGCCCTCGAGGAGATCCCAGTGAGGCCTGGGTTCGAAGTCGAACGCAGGCTTCTCCCCCCATTCGCGCAGCACGACGTTGGCGGATGCGTCCCTCCCCCTGGGAACGTCCTCGTCCGGTATGTTGGGGAAGGACAGCTCCAGGGTCTCCATCTCGGCTCCGAGGGCCTTCTCCCGTGCCTCCAGCTCCTGGATTCCGTCGCCTGTGCCTCTGGCCTCCTCCATGAGAGCGGCCGCATCCCCGCCGTCCCTCCTGGCGGCGGAGACCTGCCTGGAAAGCTCGTTCCTGCGCCTGCGCAGGCCGTCCAGCTCGACCGTGGCGTTCCTCCTGGCCTCGTCGCATGCAAGCCATCGGTCGATACGGCAGGGTTCGTTCTTGGATTCGCAAGCCTGCCTGACCTTCTCCGGGTCGTGTCTCAGCAGCTCTCTGTCGAGCATTTCGCGGTTCTCCGTTTCGTTCGAATGTCCCCGGGGATCAGAGAATCCGGGGCACGAATATCAGTACGCCGATTATCAGAGCACAGATGGCGGCGACGAGGACGCCGGCCGCAGCTACATCCTTGGCTGCGCCGACGAGCGGGTGCCTTTCGGGAGCTGTCCTGTCGGCGAGCAGCTCGAGCGCGGTATTGATGGCCTCGGCGCTCCATACGGTCGAGACGGCTATCACTATCGCGATCCATTCAAGGGTGGAGAGCCCCGCCGCAAAGCCCGCCGCAACCACGGCGACGGTGGCCGCGAGGTGTATCCTGGCGTTGACCTGTCCGGCCACCAGGGTCCGCAGGCCTCTGAAGGCGTGTCTGAAGCTGGCTGTCCTGGCCTTCAAGGATCCTCCATCATCTCACGAAGGGGATTATCCCGTCGCCGGAGACCGAGAGCCCGATGATCGGACCACTCCCGTTCCGGCGGCGTTGGAATCCATTCTCCGCACCATCGTCCCCGTCCAGATCCGCCATCGCCAGGCCGGCCGCCGTCCCCAGCGCGAGTCCCGCCACGACGTCGGAGACGTGGTGTACGCCCCTGTGTATCCTCGAGAGGGCGGTGAAGGCCGACAGGACGGCGAGCGGAACTCCTGCGCCGGGCCCGTGCTCGCTCCAGACGACCGCCGCGACCGCCGCGGAGGATGTGGAGTGGAAGGACGGGAAGCTCAGGTTGTCCGAGCCGTCAGGCCTCTCCCTCCCGGTGCAGATCTTCAGGAGGCCGCATATCCCGCCGCCCATCACCAGGGCCTCCGTGCAGCGCATGCCGGTCTGTTCGAGCGCGTGATTCCCGGAGATCCCGCCGGCGGCCCAGGCCGCCGACGTCAGCGCGATCGAGGGATATCCGAAGATCAGGTTGCAGGCGCTCGACGCATCGTCCGCGAAGCCTGTGCCCATAAAACCGGAAAGGTCGTCTCCGGGTTCGAGGATAAGGGCGGCTGCCGTCGCCGCCGCGCCGGCCCCCGCCGCAGGGCTCGAGATCATCCCCGGGAAGCCCTCCCCGATGTCGTCCACGAACGAATCGAGGGAGCCGAGCGAGATCAGCAGGAGCAGGACGGCGGGCAACTCATCCCCCGGACCGGGCGGCATAGTGACTCTTCACCGCCTGCACGACCTCTCCCAGCTCCTCCTCCGTCAGCTCGCCGAAGACGGGAAGTGACAGCACCTCCCGGGATGCCCTCTCCGCCTCGGGGAAGTCGCCGGCGGCGTATCCCAGGGAGGAGAAGCACTCCTGGAGATGCAGAGGAAGGGGGTAGTAAACGGCGCAGCCTATGCCCAGGGACTTCAGATGGGCCATGAGCCCGTCCCTGTCGACAGCCCGGATGGTGTACTGGTTGTAGACGGACCAGGCCCGTGGGTCGATGACGGGGAGCGTGATTTCGTCAATATCCGCGAAAGCCTCCGCGTAGAACGCGGCGTTGCGCCTCCGTCCCTCGTGCCACTCGTCCAGACGGCGCAGCTTCACCGAGAGGAATCCCGCCTGGATGGCGTCCATCCTGCTGTTTGTGCCGATCTCCCTGTGGACGTACCCCTGGCCGCCGTGCTCCCGGAGGCTCACCAGCCTGTCGGCCAGCGCGCAGTCGTCGGTTGTGATCGCGCCGGCGTCGCCCAGCGCGCCCAGGTTCTTGGAGGGGAAGAAGCTGAAGCAGCCCACCCGTCCAAAGGCGCCGGCCCTGCGCTCCTTCCACATCGCGCCTATCGACTGGCAGGCGTCCTCCACCAGGGATACGCCCCAGTCGGAGCAGATATGCTCTATGCTGTCCATGTCGGCGATCTGGCCGAAGAGGTCGACCGCCGTCACAGCCCGGACGACGCTCCCCGTGTTCCTGTCCACCGTGCCCCTGTCGGTAAGCGCGCAGTTGGTCTCGAACCAGTGCTTGATGGCTGCGGGGCTGATGTTGAACGTGTCGGGGAGTATGTCGACGAAGACCGGGATGCCGCCCGCGCGGGCTATCGCGCCTGCTGTAGCGAAGAAGGTGAACGGCGTCGTCACGACCTCGTCGCCCGGCTTCAGATCGAGCGCCTGGAGCGCAAGGATGAGAGCGTCGGTTCCGGAAGCGCAGCCTACCGCCCTGCGGGTGTCGCAGTAATCCGCGAGGTCGTGTTCGAATCTCTCCAGTACGGGGCCCTTTATGAATCGCGAGCAGGACAGGGCTTCGTCCAGAACAGCCCGGAGTTCCGCCAGGACAGGGGCGTGCTGCCGCGATAAATCAAGGAGAGGGACCGGCATGGGATCCTCCGTGCTAGTGGGCGCCCTTTCCGGTGATCATCACGATCATCGTGCGGAGCATTATCTCCAGATCCAGGAACAGCGACTGGTTCTCGATGTAGTAGAAGTCGTACTTGAGCTTGTCCCCGATGCTTTCCACCGTATCCGAGTATTCCAGCTTGACCTGTGCCCATCCGGTTATGCCGGGCTTCACCGTCAGCCTCTTCTCGAAGAACGGGTAGACCTTCTTGAGTTCCTCGACGATCTGGGGACGCTCCGGCCTCGGACCGACCACGGACATATCTCCCCTCAGGACGTTGATGAACTGAGGAATCTCGTCCAGGCGGGTCTTCCTTATGAAGGCCCCGACCCTGGTGATCCGCGGGTCGTTCTTTCCCGCCCAGACGGGGCCGGTGTTCTTCTCCGCATCGCTGACCATGCTCCGGAACTTCAGGATCGAGAAGATCCTGCCGCCCTTGCCGACCCTCTCCTGCGAGTAGAAGACGGTGCCCCGGCTGTCGAGCTTGATGGCGATCGCGATGGCAAGCAGTACGGGGGAGCTGATCAGGAGCACAAACGAGCTGAAGATGTAATCCGAGATGGTCTTCGTGAGTTTCTGCCAGAAGGGCAGCCGATCCGGCATCAGTTCCATGAGCTGCTCCCCATGGATCTGCGTGTTGTGAACGTGCCCGGCGATGACGTCGAACAGATCCGGCACGATCTTCACCCGGACCCCGGAGCCGGACGCGGGCAGGAGCATGGAGAGAATGTCATAATGGAAGTTCGATGCAAGGGTGATGATTATCTCGGTTATCCCCTCCCTCTCGATGATTTGCGGTAGATCGGATGTGTCGCCGAGAATCCTCCCCGCCGGTACACTGTTCTCCCCGTCCGCGTCGGCCGTCTTCACGAATCCGACGATCCTGTAGCCGAGAGCCGGCCTGGCCGCCAGGTCGGCATCGAGCCTTAGAGCCTCGGGACCGGTGCCCACGATCGCAGTTCTTCGCCAGACCAGCCCGCGCTCGGCGAGCTTCATTTCCGCCACCCTGGTCACGCCCCTCGCCAGGAAGACCGCGGCGAGCATGAGGCAATAGTAGAAAAGCATGATCCATCTGCCTATGGTGAAGCCCGGGGCGATCAGGAACGTAAGGGCGGCAAGCAGCACCATGCCGGCCGTCACAGGCCTGGCCGTCATCCTCATCTCGTCGGTCCAGCTCCTGTCCCAGTGCATGGTGTAGCAGCCCGCCACGGCGAAGACAGCCAACCAGTACAGAACCGATCCAGTCATGCCCGCGACCATCGCGCTGAAACCCGGGCCATCGCTGTGCGGGAACAGGCCGGAATCGAACTTGAGCCAGCACGCTGCTGCGAGGGCGGCAGCGGACGCCGCCGCGTCGGCCAGGATTCCAGCGAGCAGGGAAACCCTTTTCATGACGGCGTCTCTGTCCTCGCACGCCGTGGGCGTGCCCTGTCCCAGGTCTCGACGGGCCTGCCTGCCGCCATCCTGGCGAAGCCGACCATGGATGCCGCGTTCATGAGCCAGAAATAGAAGGGGAACCTGGCGGGTCCGGGCAGACGGTCTCTGAGGAGGAGGCCGGCCAGGGCGAGCAGGTGGAAGGACAGGAGGGCGATCGACAGAACGCGGTAAGCGGCAGACCCGGCGAGGAGCAGGGCGCAGACGGTCACTCCGACGAGGAAATAGCCGGAGAGCCAGCGGAGGATCTTGTGGATCAGAAGCTGGAGAGCAAGCCCCGGNNCGGTACTGCGCCCGGTCGTCGGGCGATGGTTCCATCGCCCTCGCTTCCGGAGAGCAGACGCACCTGTAGCCTTTCATCCTGGACATCACGGCGAGTTCGAAGTCGTCGGCCCTGTCCTCCGAGAGGGGTTCGAAGGCTTCGGCCCGGAGGGCGAACACCGCGCCAGTCCCGCCGAGCACCGCTCCGATCCTGCTGCACATCGTCTTGATGAACCTCTCGTACTTCATGTAGGCGCTCTCGCACGTGTCTCCGTCGAGGCTGTTCAGCCGGACCCCGTCCACGCAGCCGATCTTCGGATCGGCGAACGGGCCGACCAGGGCGGCGATGGTGCCGGGAGCGAAGACGGTATCGGCGTCCGTGAAGACCAGCACCTCCCCCGTGGCCTTCTTCCTGAGTTCCTGCAGCATCCTGGGCTTGCCGGCCCGTGCGTCGGACCTCGCCAGGATCACCCCTTCGAAGGACGAGACTATCGTGTCGGTCCTGTCCGTGGAGGCGTCGGAGCCGACGAGGATCTCGACCGGGCCGTCGTAGTCCTGGGCGAGCAGATTCTCGATCCTGGCGCCGATGTGCCTCTCCTCGTTCCTGGCCGATATGAGCACGCTCACGGGGATGGCGCGGGC
>LKHC01000140.1 GCA_001618605.1 Candidatus Fermentibacter danicus | reverse complement strand
ACGAGGCCGCTCCACGGCCCGCCTTCCGGGTCGGAGAGC
Organism: Candidatus Fermentibacter danicus; assembly: GCA_001618605.1. GTDB lineage: Bacteria > Fermentibacterota > Fermentibacteria > Fermentibacterales > Fermentibacteraceae > Fermentibacter > Fermentibacter danicus. The sequence goes on along the minus strand of LKHC01000140.1, from coordinate 35,576 downwards.
ACGGCATAGGCGCCGCTCGAAGTGTAGAACTCCCCTCCGCCCACAGTCACGACGCCGGTCACCGTCACGACCTGGCCCTCGTAGGGCGACGATGCGGCACCCCCCTGCACGTCGGCGCAGGTCAGCCATCCGCCGGTGGCGCCGGAGTCCGGCGTTACGGCAGTGGCCTCGTTGCTCCAGCTCACGAGGCCCTCGGTGTCCCTGGTCCGCAGGGCGTAATAGTAGGTTTCGCTCCAGGAGAGGCCGGTGTCGGTGAAGACCGTGTCGGAAGCCGACGTGTGGGTTGCCACGATGACGGCTCCGGTCTGATCTCCGGCTATGCCTGGCTGGGTCGATCTGTAGAGCCTGTATTCCTCGAAGTCGGCGTCAGGGCATCCGGTCCATCTCGCAGTAACGGAATTCACTGTTGCAGAGGCGTTGGCCTCCAGGGTCGACGCGGTGGGATTCGTACCCGATCCGCTGGGGCCCTGCTCGTCGTCTCCGCACGAGACCGCCATAAGCGATGCCGCAGCAAGGAGAAACAGCTTTATACCACTTCGAGTCCGCATGTCCAGACCTCCATCCGAGCTTCCAAGCTCCCGTTTTCTGAAACTGATCACTACAACTGGATCGACCGGCGACCCACCCGGGCGGGGGGAGTGCTAGAATCCCGCCGAGAGCCCCGCCAGCACCGGCCAGCCGAACTCGTCGCGCGTCACGGCGACATCCACCCTGTAGATGCCCGATGATTCGTAGATGTATCCGACTCCCGCGAACGGCCCGGAAGCCTCCGGATCGTCCGGCACCAGCTCCCAGCCCCCGGACAGGGCCACGGAACCGGATCTGACCTCGGCTGCCGCGGAGAGCCTGGAGGACGTGTGAAAGCCCAGCGATCCGCCGCCTATGATGGAGATCATGCCGGAGGGCTTCCAGGCGGCGCCCAGGGAAATCTCGACAGGCATGTTTTTCTGGACGCCGCTCCAGTCCGGGGCGCTTCCGAAGTTTTCGAGCGCCAGCCCGACATCGATCGACGGCGAAGCATTCCACAGTATGCCGGCCGATGAGGTCAGTCCGGTTGCTCCCTCATCACCCGCGCTTTCCCATACGGGGCCGAAGGAGACACCCGCCCTCAGAGAGGGGACCATATCCGCAGCCAGCGCCGCGGAAAGGCTTCCGGAGGACCAGGAGTACTCGCCGACAGGCAGACCCTGCTCGTCCCGGCCCTGGATGCCGCCGTGCCCGAGCCACTGGAGCGACAGACCGACCATGATCCCGCCTCCGGCCGAGAGTGCGGCCGCGGCTCCGGCGGTGGAGGATTCGAGAGCTGCAGTGCCGCCCGAGGCCGAGATGCCGCTCGAGAGCGCCGCGGGATTGCCCGATGCCGCCCAGGGGCCGGCGAGGACGGCGTATGCAGCCGGTCCCAGCCTCGCGGCGGGGGAGAACGGTCTGCGGCACAGGACCAGAGCATCCGCGGTGCCGGTCGAAGCCTCCGAGAAGCCTGAGAGAAGGAGGATCGTCAGCGCACTACGGCGAAGTATTCCACGCAATTTTCCCCCCCTCCCGATTCGCGGACGACCGCGTACAGTCCCGGGGATGCCAGCGAACCCTCTTCGAGGGAGAGATTCCAGTCGATCGGACTTTCCGTCGTCTCCCACGCCCGGACGGTTTCACCCGCGAGGTTCACGACCCTCACCACGGAACTGCGGCCGTCATCCGCCCACGCGAATGTCACATGGTCGGAACACGGGCTGGGATATGCGATGAGGCCGCGGGGCCGTTCAGGTTCGGCGCCTCCTCCCGGAAGGGTGTTGTAGAAGAGGCTCTCCCCGTCGGTGGCGATATAGAACGTGCCGTCCAGGTCGGTCCTGAAGATCGAGATGTCCCTGCCCATCAGTCGGGCCAGCACCTCCCCGTGGGGATGGCCGAAGGGATTGCCCGCGCCGACCTCGATGGCGGCCCAATCGGGGGATATCGCAGCGAGCCAGGGGGTGGAGGTCGACGTGAACGAGCCGTGGTGTCCGACCTTGAGGACGTTCGAGGCGATCGGCCCCAGTCTGCCGGAGGAAACCGCCGCCAGGATCAGATCTTCCCCTCCATCAGTCTCCAGGTCGCCTGCGAAGAGGAAGCTGATTTCGGAGAAGGCTATCCTGAGGACTATGCTCGCATTGTTCACGTTTCCCGGGTCGAGCGGATCCTGGGGGTGGAGGACGACCACCTCCAGCCCGGAACCCCAGTCGAGGGTGTCGCCCATCCTCGGGGTTTCGAGAACCGCCCCGCAGTCCTCCACAGCCTCGAGGAAATTTCCGTAGACGTATGAGCTGCTCCACAGCCCGCTGTCCCACACCACGTCCGCCCCGACCCTGTCGAGCACGTAGATGAGCCCGCCGATGTGGTCCGTGTGGGGGTGCGTGGCTACGATGCCGTCCAGACGGTCTATGCCCAGGCTGTCGAGGAGAGGGAACACCCTGGAACAGCCGCAGTCCCAGGGCGGATTCTGCCCCCGGTCACCCCCGTCGATCAGGTAGTTTCTTCCCGACGGCGTCATTACCAGGATTGCGTCCCCGGAGTAATCAGCGTACCCGGGATCGATGAAGAACACCGTCATGGTTTCCGACGCCGCCAGAGACGTCAGAACCAGGAGGAGCAGCAGGATCCTACTGGACAAAGGCCTTGATGAAGGCCCAGGTGTTCGATGCGAATGAGTTTTCGTAGACGCTGTTCCTTGCTCCGGGAGTGCCGTGGTCTCCGTCGCCGAAGATCGAGGTGGAGAGCGCCCATGAGGACACGGATCCAACCGCCCAGTCCGGATTGATCCTCTCGCAGGAGCAGCCACGGATGACCGGCCACCCTGCGTCGTAGGATATCGACTCGACTACGTTGCCCCGCGGATCGATGAGGGTGAGCGATCCCGAGCCGGCGATGCTGAAGCCCGAGTAGACCATGTCGGGGGTGTATCCTCCGTTTCGAGCCGTGTTGCCGGAGGCGCCTAGAAGAACATAGCCGTGGGCGGGAACGAGATATGTTCCGCACGTGAAGGTGGAGCCGGACTGATTCCTGATCCTCCAGCCGGAGATGTTCACGTAGCCGTCGGATTTGTTGTAGAGCTCGATCCACTCGCCTTCCGCCTCGGTTTCAGATGAGGCGGGAATGGCCATGAACTCGTTGAAGACCAGACTGGAGGATGAAAAGCCATCCACGACGGGCGTCGTCAGGCTTCCAGTAACGATCGCAATGAAAAAGAGCGTCATCTTCCGCCTTCTGAACCGGGCCTGACCGGTCTCCTCACCTGCCGGGAGGGGATCAGCTCCCGCCCTCCATCGCTCTCAGCAGCTCCTCGATCTCCTGGAGGGCTCTGCGCCTCTCCTCTTCGAGCCGCCTGAGAGCTTCCTCGTCCTGTGTCCTCCGGAGCCTTTCCGCAGGTTCGAGGGTGGTCCGGTTGAAGAAGGGACCCAGAACGAATTCTGCACTGATCGTGAACTTGGTGTTCTGCATCACGTCGGTTTTGTCACGCTCGTCGCCCCTGAGCGCCTGCTCGAATTCCGCAAGGGCCGCTCCGACCGAAACCCGACGGTTGATGTGGTATCTGGCCCCGAGATTAGCATCCCTTCCGTCCCATTCCACAGCGAGGGACAGAACGTTGGAGGGATGCATCTCCACAGCCATGAAGAGGCCCGGCAGCGGGTTCGAGAATCCGTCGGAGTCCTCCTTCTGCTGGAATCGCCCCGTGCCCCAGCCGAGGCTCAGGCAGACGGGGATATGGGCCAGGTAGTCGAGGTTTTTCGTTATGACGAAGTATGCCGACAGGTTCTGGTCTGCAGGGTACTGGTACAGGGTGGAGTCGTCCTCGAAGAACTCGTAGTTCTTCTCGCCGGTGAGGTTTTCGACTCCGATCGCTATCCCCGGGCGGGTGATCGACTCCCTCAGAGCGAGAACCCGGACCTGTGCGGAAAACCCGCCCGCCCCCAGATAGGTTCCTCCCACCTGCACCCTGTCGAGGAGCCCGATCTCGACACAGCCGGCCAGCGCGAAATTCGATTCACTGGAGCCGTCGGAGTTCTGGAATCCGTACGCCGTGAACCCGAGGCCGATGGATGCCTGGGTGTGCTCGAGGACATCGGCTACGGGGGCGTCTATCATCCCGTATCGCGAGAACGGAAGAGACCCCGCCAGTGCCGTTGTAAAACACATTCCCGCAACAGTGATGAACCTCATCGGACCTCCTGCTCCGGCAAAGATAACCCCGCGCCGCCCGGTGGGTCAAAGGCGCGGTCGTCCGGCATCAGAGCGATCTACCCGCCGAAGCCGGCCGCTTCAAGCACCGCTTCGTCGAATCTCCGGCGGTTTCTCCTGTATTCCTCGAGCGAGCGAAGAGTTACGGCGGACATCTCCCGGAGGGCCGCCCTGTCCGACAGGAGCGTAGCCACGCGCCTGGCGCTGCCGGCCGGATCGCCGAAATCGAGATTCGCCGCCGGCCCCTCCACCTGGATCCCCGCCAGGGACTGACTGACGGCTGTGACAGGCATGCCGTAGGACAGAGCGTCCAGGATCTTCATCTTGATGCCGGACCCGAGTCTGATCGGACAGACGTACAGGTCGCATTCGCAGTGAAGTCCGGCCAGCTCCTCCTCCGGGAGGAAGCCGAGGTAGTCGATGCCGTCACAGGTGAGTCCGAACGCGGCGGCCTCCTCTTCGGAGAGGCCGCAGACCGACAGGCTTATCCCGTCGTCCAGCCTCCTGAGGGCGGGCATCAGGCTGCCGGAAAGCCATCTGAGCGCGTCGAGATTTGGAAAGTAGCGGTGCGATCCGATGAAGAGGAGCCTCTTCCCGGAGGCGGAGCCCTGCCAGCATCTGGATCTCTCCGGAATCTGCTCGTCGGTGGTGATAACCCTCGCCCGTGGATAGGCGGCGGAATACCATTCAGCGTCGTTTTCGGAGATGGAGATGAGGGCGGTGATCCTCTTCATCATCCTCTTCTCGTAGAGGAGCGTTTTCAGGTACTCACCCAGGAAGAATATCTTGAGCGGGCTGGCGCAGTGCTGGAACCTGAACTGGTCCAGGGCTACCCGCGTTTCCACGTTTTGAGTCAGGCAGACCACGGGGATTCTGCCGGCCGCTTCGGGAGGGACCAGCTCCCAGCCCGAGATGTGCTCGTACACTATCGCGTCGAGCCCTTCGGACATGAGCGAGCGAACGTGCTCGATGGCGGCCCTGTTCCTTCTCAAGCGGCAGATCCGGGGTTTCGTCGACCCGATGAAGGACAGGAAGCCGCGCAATCCTGCGACGAAGCCCTCCTTCACATGGGGCAGACTCCTGTCGAAGACGGCTGTATCTATTCCCATCCCACGGAAGTGATCCGCGTAGCGTGCCCTGTCGCCGTCGGCGTCGAGCAGCACCAGGCTGGTGGTGACCCGCGGGTTGCCCGAGAGTTCCGTCAGATGGTTGAGGAAGGATATCTTGCCGCCCTTGTCCGGCGGCCATGGCACCTCGGCGATGATGTGAGCGATCCTCAGCTTGGCCAATGTCGGACCTTCCGGGTGATGGCTGGCCCGGTCGCCGGGTCCGGCTTCCCTCAATATCCTAACCGCGACGGATGTTCCCGTCAAAGGCGGATCGGAAGGCTCAGAATCGTGTGGGGAATCGTCTTCGATTTCTACAACATGCCGCCCGTCTTCGGAAAGGCATCTTCGATCCCCGCCCCGATCCCGCGTGCCGGCCTCTGAAGCGCAGGCAGTCTCCCGGACCACTCTGCGCTTCAGAAGCCGTTCGTGCTCAGCTTTTCCCGGGGTTCGATCTCGATCCTCTCCCACCCGGGCTCGACCGTCTCCTCGAAGGTCCAGCCCGAGGGCAGTCCGAACCCCGCCAGCGGCATGACCCTGAAGACCGTCCTGCCTCTTTTCGGAGAGAACTTCGAGATGGCACAGAAGGCCGACCCTCTGGCGCCGGCAAGCCTCCTGGCCTCGGCCAGAGCTTCGCTGCGCTCCAGGAACAGCGCCGGCCGGGGTTTCTTCTGTCCCAAGGGCGGTCTCCGGGCGTCTCCGCTAGAGGGTCGAGGCCACGTAGGAGGTGAGCTGGCCCAGACGATGGGTATAGCTGCCCATCTCGTTGTCGTACCAGCCGAAGACCTTTACGTGCGTGACCGGGATGCTCTCCGTCCTCTCCCCGTCCCCCGAAGGGAGCACGACGTCGATGAAGCCGGTGCGTGTGTGCGTCTCGGCGGCCTCTATGACGACGGCGGCATCCTCTCCCTCGATGTCGGAGGAGACGTTCTGTTCCTCGGTGTATTTCACCAGTCCTGCGGCTTCACCGAGGGAGGCGTCGCGGTAGATCCTGTTTATCGCGTCACGGTCGATGAGAGGCTTGCCGTCGCCGTCCACCCCGGACTGGAACGTGATGTTGAGGATGATGAGGCTCACCGTCGCAGTCGGTATTCTCACCGAATCAGCCATGAAACCGATCCTGGAAATTTCGGGCATGACCTGCTCCAGCGCCTTGGCCGCCCCCGTCGAGGTGAGAACGATATTGGAGAGCCCGGACCGCACCTTCCTCATGTCCTTGGCTCCGGAGCCAGGCACGGCGTCGAGGACGGGCTGGCTGGGCGTGATCGCATGGACGGTGCTCATCCCGGCCGTGATCATGCGGCGGGTCAGATCCCTCTCCAGAAGAGGGCGCATCATGTGCGCCAGGGCGGTCGTGGTGCACGACCCGGCTGAGATCACCGTGTGCCTGCCGGGCTCGAACTTGTGCTGGTTGATGCCGTAGATCATCATGATGGCGTCATCGGGATCGGGAACGTTCTTCTGCTTGCTCTTGAAGGGAGAGCTCTGTATCACGACCCGGGCGCCGGCCGCCAGGTGTCCCCTGAGCGCTCCGCCCGGGGTGTCCGGATCGGCGTGCTGATCCACGAATTTCCCCGTGCAGTCGATCACCAGATCGACCCCGTTGTCCCGCCACGGTATGTCCTTCGGGTTGCGGGCCTCTCTCAGTATCCGCACCTCGCGCCCCTGTATCCGGAAGAGGCCCTTGTCCTCGTCCAGGACACAGCAGTCCTTCTTTGCGTTGAGGCCGCCGAGCCATCTGTGGAGCTGCCCGTAGGTGCTGTCCTTTACCAGGTACTGGATCACCGAGTCGAGGGATGTCCCCACCGTGCGTCCGGTGTTGACGACGAAACGATCGAAGTCATTCCGTCCCAGGTGGTGCCACAGAGTTAGCTTCCCGATCCTGCCGATCCCGTTGATTCCGAGTGTCCGCTGTCCGCTCATCGTGCCGCCTCCCTGGTCTTCGTATCCGTCGTATCCATCGTCAGACCGGACGGGAGGCCACCGGGAGCCTCCCCAGGAAGATGTGACCTGTCCGTCCGTCGATGCTCAGCCACTCCCCGGGTTTTATCTCGTGTCCGGCGAGACGGGCCGTGCCCTTCTGCTCGTCCACTTCAAGCCTGTGGCAGTCCACCACGGCTGTCTTTCCAAGCCTCTTGGCCGTAACGGCCGCATGAGATGTGGAACCGCCTCTCGCGGTCAGTATCCCCTGGACCTTGACGATCATCTCGATATCCTCGGGAACGGTGTCAGGCCGCAGGAGCACGATGCTTTCGTCCGGATCGGAGGCCAGCAGCGAGCTTATCTGCTCCTTGTTGACGACGGCCCTTCCGGAGTAGGCCCCCCCCGAAACCCCCATCCCGACGGCGACCGGCTCAAGGGGGGTTCCAGAAGTGGTCAGGAAGAAGGGCGCATCAGACGTCGGCTCGGAAACCATGGGCCTCTTCTGGAGAAAGTACAAGTCCTTCCCCGAGGGCGATTCAAAGGTGAACTCGATCTCCTGCGGGTCGTACTCCCTCAGGGACACGATTTCCCTCGCGGATTCCAGAAGCGTCCGGTAGATGTCGGGGAAATCCTTTTCGAGAGAATTCTCCACCCCGTCGTACAGGCTGCTCCCGAGACGCTGGGCCTCGGAGATGGGCATGGGCGAGACCAGACCTCCGACGAGATCCTCTCCCTGGCTGCATGTCGTGAAGTCGCCGAAGAGCCTGACCTGACGCGAATAGCGATCGTGGGGATTCCTCGTGAAAGTCACCCCGGAGCCGGAGAGCCGGTTCATGTTCCCGAACACCATTCTCTGGAGTATGACCGCGGTTCCCCAGTCGTCCGCGATCCCGGTGCAGGAACGATAGATCCTGGCATGAGGGGAATCCCAGGATTCGAGCACCTTGTGGATGCAGGCCACTACCTGTTCGAACGGGTCGTCGACGAAGGAGACGCCCAGCTCCTCGGCCCTGGCGCGATAGGCTTCGGCCATCTCCCGCATGTGCGAAGGGGCGAAGTCCATCTTGAGCTGGACACCATAGCGCTTCTTGAAGTCGATCATGATCTGGTCGAAGACTTCGCGGTCATGCGAGAAGCTCATCGCCCAGGTCTGCACGAAGCGCCGATAGGAATCCCACGCGGCCCATTCGTACCCCTCCCTGCGGGAGAGCGCCTCGGTGAGCTCCGGGTTGAGACCGACATCGACGAAGGTCGTCATGAAGCCGGGCATGGAGATCGCAGAGCCCGAGCGGATGGAGAGGATGAGAGGGCGGTCCGGATCCCCCAGCCGCAGGCCGGTCCTCTCCTCCATGTCCTCTATGGCTTGCCTGATCCGGCCGATCGTGTCCCGGTACATCGGCCCGTAGGACATCGCCGGAAGCGCCGAGAACAGCTCGGTGGTGATCACGAAGCACTCCGGCACGTTGAGGCCGTATGCGGCCAGGTGCTTCAATCCCAGCCCCTTGTAGCCCAGGGTCATCTGGTCGTCCATGCCGGGGCGGCTCTCGTGGAGGGGGGATATCAGGCCGTCGGGGTCGTAGTTCATCATCCTCGTGAGAGCATCGGGGCGGAGGCTGCCCGCAAGGTCGGAAATCTGGCGGTACTTGTCCCCGACGTACCTGTCCAGGGCCTGGATCCCCTGGGCGGAGACGAGCACATCCCTCAGGACTATCTCGGACACCGCATCGACGGTCATCCCGCGGGCTTCGCACTGCCTGGGGTCGTTCTCGAGCACGATCCGGAGGATATGGTCGTGGCTCAGGATCGAGGCCCTGGAAAGGGAACTCACGCTCTGGGCCAGGAACTGGAAGATGTTCCGGTACTGGTGGAACGTGATGTTGTGCCAGGAGAAGCTCGCTTCGAGCAGACCTATGTTGGCCGTGAAGGTCCGCGGGTTCACCCCGTCCAGCGAGAGCACCCTGTCGAACCGCCGGAGATCCTTGGCCACCTTCCGGAGTGAGGCCCGGTTGACGAAGGGAATGTCGGGCTGTGACACGAGGTCGTCCAGGAGGCGGCTCAGGAGGGTTTCGAGCCTGAACGTGAGCCCAAGCGCCTCGAACTTGGGTTCCGAATAGGTCCCGTACATCGAGGGGATCCCCGCGGCGATGTGCCTCTTGTGATAGATGTTCTCCACGGCGGTCGAGGGCGTGGGGTCCAGTATGACCGCCTGAAGCTGTTCCATTATGTCGAGCATGGCGTCTATGAGTGCATTCCTGCGCTCTTCCCCGGGATTGGAGCGCCATGCCTGGAGCGCTTCCGAGAATGCCTGCCTGGCATCCATGTCCAGGCCCGTATGATCCATTACCGTCTTCTCGAGGGAGTCCGTGGAGAACGAATACTTGCTCCGAAGAAGCTGGTAGAGCCTGATCATCAGGCTTACCCGGCTGCGGTCCGTCTCCTGCAGGTCGGAGATCTCCCCCATGCGATCCGCTAGAGCCTTCGGCGAGAGCGTCGCCAGGCCCTCTATCAGCTCCCCGACGGGGTCGCCGCCGTCCAGATCGCCGCAGGGTCCGCCCCATTGATCATGGAGTCTCGAAAGCACCTCCCGCGGACCCCTCGCATACTCCTGCTCCGTCAGGACTGCCTTGAACACGCCCTCGGACAGGTACTGGCGGAGGGGATCGGGGTTCGATGTCGCCCAGTAGCGGAGCACCGATCTGCTGAAGTCGACGAGCCTGTTGGATGACTCCGCGTGTGTCTGCTTCCGGAGAAAATGGACCAGCGAGTCCTTCCGGCCGCAGATCTCGTCCATCCTGGTGGAGACCGTCCTGAGCTCCCCCTCCGCGCCGAGTTCTATGAAATAGGTGGGGAACGTCCTCAGGAGCTGCTTGGCAACGAAGTAGACGGGCCCTATGTCGGCGTTGAGGAACCGTGTGATGTCCCTCTGGAACAGGTCGGTGTCGGAGATGAACACGCCGCCCAGGCGTAGCTGTACGTTAAGAGCCGCCGCAAGCTGTTCGTACAGGGCGGGGTTGGATTCGATTATCCTCATCCAGCAGCGGATCTTGGGCAGGTGGTAGGGGTTGACTACGGTCTCCCACTCCTCCGTCGCCTCTCCGACTTCGGGATACTGGAACTTCCAGTAGAGGATGTCCTCGATGATGTGATCGGCGGCCTTGGTGTTCCCCGCCCGGCCTATGGCGGTTCCGATGGCCTCGTAGCACTGGAACCGCCTGATCAGGAAGCTGTCCTCGCGCTGCCGGAAGAACCCGGTCAGCCTGCTCAGTATCCTGTGCACGTCGGCATTACGATCCGGCTCTAGCAGATCCTTCAGCACAGCGAGGAGCCCGGTCATGATCTCCTGCTGCCTGTAGCCGAGCGTATCGTCCTTCAGGAAGTAGAGGCACACGAGGAACCTGTCCTCGGGATCCTCCACCTCGAACACCCGTTGAACCGTCCGATCGACGATGTCGGCGAAGTTCGGGAAGCCTTCTCCCGCCAGATCCTCCTCAGGCGCCTCCTTCGCCCTGTCGGCCAGACCCGCCATCTCATCGTGCGCAAGGAAGGCGAAGGCTTCCGCCACCCTGCCGGGGTGGTTCAGCTCGGTTCCCGGCAGGCTGCTCCACTCGACGATATCTAGCCTCTCGCACGCAAGACGGTAGCCGGCCAGAAGAACTTCCCTGTAGAGGCCGAAGAGAATCCCGGAAAGGTCCGTGTATGCCCTCCCGCCCACCGCGAGGTCCTTGAGCAGCGACACGCGTTCGAGGAAGGGGCAGGGCACCGACGGGAGGAGCGAGGAGAGATCCGAACTCAACCGGAGGACCATCTGTCGGTAATCCGCAGCGTTGGAACCCGACAGCGACGATCTGGACCAGACCAGCGCCTGCCTGAGGAGTGACGAGAACTGCTCGTGCCCGATCTGACTCTTCATGAGATCGGCGAGCAGTTCCTCGACGAGGAGGGAGAGCCGGGTCCTGTCTCCGGACTGGTCGAAGTAGGTCCAGTCCATCAGCAGGATCTTCTGGAATCCCTCTACCAAGGTGTCGACGTTCCTGAATCCGTGGAAGTACTCGGTCAGCGTCTCCATGAGCGTCGCGCTCACACCGGAGTACTTTTCCACGGCCGAGACGAGGAGCGAGTACTTCGCCGGGATGTCCACCTCGCAGGCGGTTCCGGCGATGTTGGCCCTGAGGGCATCCGAATCTGGAACGACTTTCTTCAAGCCGTCAACTCTCCGATGGGCAGCCGTGATACGTTCAGCGTACCGCTTTCCCCGCACGGATTCCTACGGTCGCTGTCCCCCGGATGATAGGCATTCCCTTCAGTTCCATCAACCGGATTGGCTGCCGGCTTCCGTCGCCAGATATTGCTACGGCGAGGATAGATGGGGCAGGGTGCCGCACCCGGACCACCCATGCCCCGGTGCGAAGACCCTGCTGCCTCGCTTGAAAGGCCCGGCATGGACGAATTTCCTCCCGCTCCCCTGAATGCCACCGCCAGGGTGGTCACCACGATGGTGTTCCTGTTGACGGCCTTCTTCGTCTTCCTGGTGTTCCGTCATCCCTGTTCGCATCCGTTCGCCGCAGTGCCGATGCTCCTGGTGCCGGCCGTCTCCTGGGGGCTCTCCATACGAAACTATTCCCTGGAGGATGGAAAGCTCGTGATACATAGACCTATCGCATCCCGGAGAATCGCCCTGTCTCCGGAACTCACGGCTTACCTGGACCCCGATGCAGCGAGAGGGGCCCTGAATTTGTCCGGAAACGGGGGGATCTTCGGTTACCAGGGTGTCTTCAGGAACGGCCGCCTGGGCAACTTCAGCGCCTATGCCACGGACTGGGAGTTCGGAGTGGTCGTCAAAACCGGGGGGAAAACCTTCGTACTGACTCCGGAAGACCCGGTTGCGTTCATGGCCCGGCTTCGGGAAACGGCGGACTCCCTGAAATGAAGAGCCTCGACGCCGCGAAAACCGCTGGAAATCCGGTGTCAGGGCAGGCTGGCGGAGGGGGTGGGATTCGAACCCACGGACCCCACTAGGGAGTCAACGGTTTTCGAGACCGCCCCGATCGACCTCTCCGGCACCCCTCCGCACGGCCCCGAATATCCATGTTCCGGCGCCTCCGTGCAAATACCCGAGCCCGGCCGCCGGTCCCGGAGCTTTCCGGGGAGCCTGGCGAACTTGCTCCCGCCCGTGCCCGTGCCTATTATCTGAATTCCCTAGATAAGTCGGGCACTGGAACCCCCGTGTCGAGTGCGGGTTATTGTTGAGTGTGTAACTTTTATGATCCTGCTTCTGACATTGCTAAGAGGAAGAAAGGACAGGAAGAGTCGATGCGTAGGATTTTGATGCTTGCCTCCATCGCGCTTGCGGGTGTGTGCGCCTGCCTGAACTCCTCCGAAGGATTCGGGCCAGCGCCCACGCTCTCGACCACCCTTCAGATCGATACTGGCTACACCCCCTGCTCGAACTACCCGTTCCTCAACAAGGGCGAGTACCCCGTATTCGTCCTGCACTGGACACCGTCCGAGGATGCCGACCATTACGTGATCAGGGTGTCCGACAGCCCGATCAACGCCGCCAACTGGGATTCCGCCGTTCCCGTCGATACCGTGGCCGGTTCCCAGGACTCGTGCTGGGTATCCCTCAATCCCGTCGTCTTCGAGAACACCTGCATAGGCTGCGGCCTCTGCGTGGAGGCCTGCCCCCGGAATGCCATGACTCTCGCAGGCGGCCGCGCCGTGATCGATCCCGACTCCTGTACGTCCTGCGGACAGTGCGTCCTCGCATGCCCCGTCTCCGCGATAACCGACACCAGGTACAACAACTGGTATTACTTCGCCATCAGGGCCTATTCGGCGACCGACGCTCCGTCCGATCAGGTGGTCTGCACCGCCGATGCCTACCGAATCAGGTATTTCGACGATGTCTCCAGATGCGACCACTGCAACTACCAGGGCAACTCCACCTGCTTCGCGGTCATCAACACGCCGCCCTGTCCGGTAGGCGCGATCTACTGGGACGAAGGCTTCTACATCCACATCGACACGACAAAGTGCATTAGCTGCGGCATCTGCTTCAAACACTGCCGCACCGACGGTCTCCACTCCATAAGCAACATCGTCGAGTCTTCGGCGCGGTAGTCCGTATCCCGGGCCGCCGCTCCGCAAAAGGGGCGGCAAAAGGGGGTCAGTGAGTTGAGATCCATCGCCATGTCGTTCATCCTGATCGCCGCCGCTTCGGCGGGGCTGTCCTTCTCCGTCGACACCGGCAGGCCCGTCGTCTCCTGGGACGCTGCCGACGCTTCCTGGGATCATCTCGAACTCCGCGTCTCATCGGCTCCTTTCGATGCAGAGGCGCCCGGCACTGGAATCGTCGTCGCCCTGATACACGCCGACAGCCTCACCGGCGAATTCCCCACCGGGATGGAAATCCCCGGCGGTTTCGCGGTCGAACCCGGGGTCTGCATCGGTTGCGGCCTCTGCGCAGGCTCCTGCCCGGTAGGAGCCATCACGCTGACCGACGGCAAGGCCGTCATCGACCCGGCCGCCTGCATCTCCTGCGGGATGTGCGCCAACTCCTGCCCGGTCTCCGCCATTCTGGCCGCGAACGACTCGGCCCACTTCGCCCTGTTCGGCATCGACGGGGAAGGCGCGGCGACTCTTCTGGAGTCGATCTAGATGCCTCTTCGCAGGATCATCCTGCCGCTGATTCTCCTGGCCCTCGCCGCGATGGCGCTCGCCGGAGCGAGATACCGCATAGACAGAACCAGATGCACCGGCTGCGGCGATTGCGACAGGATCTGTCCGGTCGATGCAGTCGAGATCGTCGACGGATACTCCACGATCGACCCGGATGTCTGCATCGGCTGCGGGATGTGCCAGGGGGTGTGCAGCTATGAAGCTGTACGCTAGCTCCCTCGGTTTGCTTGTCATTCTGCTGGCGGCCGCATGCAGCGGCCCGACCGGCCAGACCCGGCTTGAAGTCGATCCCTGCCTCTGCATCGGCTGCGGCGAGTGCGAGGAGGTCTGCCCCTACGGCGCCGTGGAGGTCGTGGACGGCGAGGCAGTGATCGATCCGGCGCTGTGCCACTTCTGCCTCAGGTGCGTCGAGGAGTGTCCGGAGGGGGCGATCTACTGATGAAAACAGTCTTTATCGCCCTCATGGCCCTGTGTCCGGCCGTCGCTGCCGTGACGCTCGATCAGTTCGTATCCGTCAGCATCGATTCAGACAGCCTGGGCTTCTCACAGGGGCGCAGGCAGCTCCTCTGGAGCGGCAGGATCGGCGGGGATTCCTGGAGCATACGGGCAGTCGACAGATATCTCGACGCCGACAGCGGAGGTCTCGTTCCCCGGCGCTTCCTGGGGAGGAACGATCTCCTCCTCAACGGTGACGCAGAATTCGGAGTGCTGACCGTAAGCCCCGGCTTCAGGTGGAACGCCGCCTCGGGCGACGGCCTCGACTTCGTGCTCCCCGGGCAGGAGGGGACGGTTCTCGACCGGGCCTACCTCCGGCCCGAACTCGGAATCAGTGTAACCCTCCCCTACGGATTCCGCGCAATGGCGGGGGGAAGCCTCGTGGAGCGCACCCTCGAGTATCATGACGGCTCCTCCCTCGGCTGGTCCGGGAAGGGGGCCGAGGGCGGCCTGGAGTGGAACGGCCCCGGTCGTCTGTGGGCCGTGGCGGGAGGCGCCTTCCGCAGTCACTCTGCCTCCGACATCGACTTCGAGACCGACTGGTCCAGGATCGGCGCGGCCGTAGGAATCCGCACCGTTACGCTCCCCGCCAGGGTCCAGATAGAAGGTCGTGCCGAGTACGGCCACCTGAGCGGTGAGGACTACCTCGGCGGGGAACTCGGCGACAGGCTCGGCTTCAGGATTCGCGCCGTGAGATCGTTCCGCCCGGGCCTGGCTCTCAACGTCACCGGCTACTCCTCCCTGGACCGAAAGGACGGGGAGTGGTCCCGGGCGGTTTCCGCCGGGGCCGCCAGGGTCGTACTGACGAGGGGCAGGCCGGGAGAGATCCCTCATCAGTTCGTCCTCGGCGGGCAGTTCACCTCCTCCTCGTTCAGCACGGCCAGATTCGAGGCGTCAGCCCGGATACACCTGATCGATGGGCTCTCGTCCCTCCTTTCGACCGTTCTGCGCGAAGGCCCGACGACGATCGCCGGGGCCGGCGGCAGCCGCGAGAGGGTGACGCTCGGCGCCGGTCTGGAATACCGTTTCAGGGATCTGGCGCTTGTCTGGGTGAAGATACTCGAAGAGAGAACCGAACTCTCCACGATCGAGAACTGGACCAGGCTCGAGGCCGGACTGCGGTTCTGGCCTCATCCGATAGCCTTCTGACTTTCGGTATCCGGGGCCCGCGCAGCGCACGGGCCCCCTGAGGAAGCCATGCCCCTGGAACCACTGATCCGCGGAGCCGCCCTCGGCCTCGCCACTGGAACGGCCTGCCTCGTCTCCTGCGGCCCCGTCTACGGGGCATACCTTCTCTCCGAGAAGAGGAGCGGCTTCGAATCCCTGCGCGTCATACTGGAGCTGAACCTGGGCCGGTTCATCTCCTACGCCGCGTTCGGCGCACTGTTCGGCCTGCTTGGCGGCTCGATCCCGCTCTCCGTCAGAGCGCCCCTGGCGGCGACCGGGTACATCCTCTTCTCGATCTATCTCCTTCTCTCCATAGTCCGCACCAGGAAGACCTGCGGAGGATGCTCCACATCCAGGCTGACCCGGATCACGCGCAGCCCTGTCCTGCTCGGCGTGTTCACCGGATTCTCCGTCTGCCCCTCGTTCCTGATCGCCGTCACAAGCGCCTTCGAATCGAGCGGTCCCCTGAGCGGCGCCCTGCTCTTCACCGGTTTCTTCGCTGGGACGACGGTCTACATGCTGCCTTTCGCCGTCCTGGGGCTCTTCACCAGGAAGGCCTGGTTCACCACCGCTGCAAGGATTCTCGCCGTCATCGTTTCTGTCTATTTCCTGGCCGTCGGCGTGAGGATGTTCATCAACATCCTGTCCCATGGCGGAGAAGTAACCGGCGACCCTCGCGCGGTGCCTTCGGGAGACATATCTCAGGCCGCATACTCCGCTTTGGAGGAGGACACGCTCTACTTCGTCGGATTCCCCTCCGATTCCTCGGACCATGCCGCGGATCTGGCCGCGTATTTCGACTCGCTCGCAGGCCCCGCGGCCGTGTTCGTACCTGCGGACTCCGCGGAGCCCGCAGGATTCGCCGCCCGCATCCCCGAGCTGTCGACGGTAATCGTCCCATGGTGGACCGATCAGAGGAGCGGAGCCATACTCTATCCGTGGCAGGTCTCGTTCGTCGAAACCGTGCAGGCGCGGAGATACCGGGCCTTCGCCGTCGGGTACGAGCCCTGGTGCGTGGACAGAGCCGCCGCTGTGATGGATTTCCTTGACAGATACAGCTTTCGCGTCGAACCCGACTCGGGGTTCACTTTCCTGATGCAGAACTCCACGGGGTGCTCCCCGGATTCCTGCGCTACCTGCCCCCTGGGGCGGTTCGAGTAGTACGACCGGGTCGATACAGGGTCCCGGTCCATTCACGGAGGAAGAGATGCAAACGGATTTCAGCGCCGGAAACGCCGGTCCGAAGGTGAAGGCCGACTGCCTCGTCACATTCGTTCCGGGAGAGGGTTCTCTCGAAGTCGAGATCAGAGGGGAGGCGGACCACGCTCCTCTCGAGCAGGCCGTGAGGATGACGGCCGGGCGGCTCGGCGTGGCTGGAAAAGTCACAGTGGAGGACGCCGGCGCGATGCCCTTCGTTGCTGCGGCTCGATTCGAGGCCGCCGCCCGGAAAGCTCTCGGAGCAGGCCTCCCGCCCCTTCCTCCTGCCGTGGATCATGCCGCGTCACCGAAGGTCCGCCCCCGCAGGTCGAGGCTCTACCTTCCCGGCAACAGGCCGGATTTCCTGACGAAGGCCGTCGCCTCGGGCGCGGACGGCGTGATACTCGACCTCGAGGACAGCGTCGCGCCAGACCGTAAGTTCGAGGCGCGCATCCTGGTGGCCCACGCGCTCGCCTCGATGGATTTCGGCGGAGTCGAGCCGATGGTTCGCATCAACCAGGGCGAGGAGGGCGACAGGGACCTCGAATGGGTCATCCCCCAGAGGGTCCAGCACATTCTCATACCGAAGGTAGAGAACGCCTCCCGTGTCGTCGATGTCCGCGACCTGTCGGGGAGGATAGCGAAGCGATGCGGCAGAACCGTGCTGCCGTGGTTCATGCCCATCATCGAGAGCCCCCTGGGCATTCTGCAGGCGCTGGAGATCGCCCGCGCCGTCCCCGAGACGGCCGCCCTCACCCTCGGGCTCCAGGATCTGACGGCCGAACTCTGTGTGAGGCCCACGCCGGGAGGCCGTGAGAGCTTCTTCTCCAGGAGCATGATCGTCCTCGCCGCACGGGCGGCCGGACTCCAGCCGATAGACACGGTCTATGCCGACGTGAAGAACGAGGAGGGCCTAAAGGCCTCCGTCGCCGAGGCCAGGGAACTCGGTTTCATCGGGAAGGGATGCGTTCATCCCGGCCAGGTCGCCGCTATCAACCAGGGCTTCATGCCCGACGAGCAATCGATCGAGTACGCGAAGAAGGTCGTCCTCGCCATGGAGGATGCGAAGAGCCGCGGGCTCGGAGCCGTCGCCCTGGGGACCAAGATGATAGACCCGGCGGTCGCCCGTCAGTCGGAAGCGGTCGTGGCGGAAGCCATACTCTTCGGGCTGATCCCGGCGGACTGGAGGAATGCGGCGGAGTAGCCGCGCAATATGAAGATGAGGGGGCGGCCTTCGGGCCGCCCCCTCCGTCATTTCGTGCCTGTCTCTCAGCCTTCGGAGCTATCGCCGCAGTCCGGCTCGCACGAACCCGCGCCGCGCCCCGCAAGACGGCATGTCCTGGTCCACAGGCAGGCACGGCATGCCAGGCCGAGGATGAAGCCGTAGAAGCAGAGATATCTGCAGAAGAACCTTCCCCACAGGATGGATGCGACGATCAGCGCGAGTCCGAGGACCATGCTGCCGGTGAGGAAGAACGAGAATACGGCATGGAACGGGTCGACGCTGCAGAAGAGCGCCGGCCATGGAACCTGCAGGGTTCCACGCCAGGCCAGGGCGACGGCGGCGGTGAACAGAACGAACAGCACCGTCCGGAAGCCGAGGAGGAGCCTGTCCAGCTTCGCGCCGGGCTGAGGGAGCCTCAGGATGTCGATCCTCCAGAGAATCTCCTGCAGGGCGCCCATGGGGCATACCCAGCCGCAGTAGACTCTTCCGAAGAAGAGGGCGTGTACGACGGGAAGCACAAGAACGAGGATTCCGACCACGCCGAGGAATGAGAGAGCCGATCCGCCGAGGGCGTACTGGTACGCGCCCAGAGGGCAGAAACAGCCCTGGGCGGCGAAGCCGAGGGTGAGCAGCCCCGCTCCGAGAACCGCGAGTCTGGCGGCGCGGGCCTTCCTCCGGATCTTCCTGCCGCCCCGCAGCCTGCGGGAGAGGACTGTCGCGATCGCGAGCAGTATCGCTGTCGAACCGAGTACGAAGCCGGCCCTCTTCCGGCCCTCTGCGGGATTTGCGCAGGCATCGTCGGTCCATCGCCCGAACCAGTGAGGACAGAGCTGCCTGGGGTACGGGCAGGCGGCTGCCGGCGGCAGGCCGCGGGGACAGCCGGAAACGCATGGGATCGGAGCCGAGACGCTCGTGTCGGGCGGGAGAGACGACTGGATGGAACCTCGGGGGCCGGGGTTGTCGCAGTGGCCGTCTCCGGAGGCGTCATTGAAGAGGGCGCAGGTCGGGGATTCCGAGGAGCAGGCCTGTTCAGGCGAATACCCGAGCGGGCACGATACGGTCACGCAGACGGAATCGGCCGTCGAATCCGCCGGGGTCTCCCGGGAGTCGGGAGGCACGGGATCGTCCGGCTGCCGTGGTTGCTGTGGCTGCTGCTGTTCAACGGCTTGGCCTTCCTCGACGACTTCGGTGGAGGCGTCGTTTGGTTCCTCGGTTGCGACAACCTCTTCGGCGATGACTGAATCCGGTGATGCAGGTTCCTCCACGGCGTCGGACGACGAAACCGTGTCGGGTAGGACGGGGTCATCGTCTACAGGCTGAGGGCCCGGATTGTCGCACCGTCCGTTTCCATCGGCATCGGAAAACAGGCCGCATCCCGGCGAGGAATCCGAACAGGCACTCCCGGGGGTATAGCCCAGCGGGCATGCGGCCATTGCCGCCGCAGCCCACAGCAGAACCGTCGCGGTAATAAGCCTCATCTCAACTCCGTGGGGAACGGGATCGAATGGAGCGGGGCGCCGGAAGGGCGCCCCACTTCAGGATGCTACTTGGCGAACATCGTCTTGATGCGTGCGAATGTCTCGCTCTCGAGATCGTTTGTGCCGCCCAGGATCATGTGCGGAACGAAATTCTCCGGATCCCCTGTAGAGCCTGCAGGGCTGGAGAACATCGATCTACCTACATCCGTATTCCAGTTGAAGACGTAAACGGACAAGCCGTCGGGGGAGGAGGTCCACTCGATGTCGATCAGGAGGTTGCCGCTGCCGTTGTAGAAGAAGGGGGTGTCGAGCGCGGTCGTAAACCAGGCACCCGATGCCAGTCCGGAGAGGGTGTAGGTCGACCTGCTGAAGACCAGTGTCTTGGAGCCGGGTACGTAGTTGCTGTCGAACTCCGGCTCGAGGATGTCACGGGTGGTGTAACCCATGTAGATCTTGAAGTCAGTGTAGGAACTGTGATCCATGCCCATCGGAGCGCGCTTCCATAGAAGATCATTGATCGTTATCGCGGTCCCTATCTCGCTGTCCAACACTACCACCTGGTAGCGTATGCCGCTGGGATATCAACCGCCGCAGAACGGGGTGCTGCTCGCCCCCTGGTCAAAACCTATCTCGACGTCCGCAAATGCTGCGGCGCTCAGAAGCAGCAAGGCTTTGAGAAACCGATTCATCATCCCTCCTTTCCGTGCCGTGTAGTTGTATTAACAATTATAGCCCGGCAAGTGTTCCCAAAGGAAGAGCTTGACGTTCCCGAACCGTCGCCCATATAAATCCCGCCTGCAAACGGTGGTCCGGTAGTTCAATTTGGTTAGAGCACCGCCCTGTCACGGCGGAAGTTGCGGGTTCGAGTCCCGTCCGGACCGCCAGTCTTTCCCTTCGGCAAAGACTGGCAACGCAGGATCGAGACGATCCCGCGTTTGTCACACTCAGAATCTCCATCTTGACCACAGGCACTTCGTGTGACCGGCCCGGCCGGGGGCTTCGTATCCCGTTCGGACGACCAATGGTTTTAGCAGAACTAGTCCTCACGGGGGCTTCGCTTCCCGTCCGGACCGCCAGTCTTTCCCTTCGGTTCAGACCGGCAACGCAGGATCGAGGCGATCCTGCGTTTGTCACACTCAGAATCTCCATCTTGACCACAGGCACTTCGTGTGACCGGTCCTCCCGGGGACTGCGTTGCCCGTCCGGGCCGCCACGATTCCCCAGTTCTCCAATTGAACAGGGCACTGACAAGTCAGCAGCATAGCGTTCGGCTCTCCACCAGTTCTCCAATTCAGTGGGGCGCCGGGCCGGTTGGCGGCGCGGTACCCTCTCTGACTCTGTAGTTCTCTGAGTCCCTGAATCCGTATGCTCTGCGTCTGGCCGCATCGCCTGCATCTTTAGCTGCGCCACCGTGCCGTGGCCCATTCAAACCCCACGTTCCGCGAACCGGACTGTCGTCCTGTTCTGCTCGCCGGCGTGGAAAAGTCGCAGCAGGGAGGATCGTTCACTTGGCGGCTCACCGCTGAGAGACCCGGCTCAGGATATCCATTGCCGGGAGTGCCTTAATCCGACATCATCCCATTCCGACAAACCGAGCGCCCTGGAAGGAAATCGGTGCCCTGATGGGCCATGCCCCGACGGTCCGCTGCGTATCCCGCCGCAGCTCACACCCGGGGCCCACAGGCCTCAGGTTGCACCTGCGGCTTGAATACGGGGGTGTCGATTGAAGTTGAGGATATTTCTTCCGGCAGCCGGGGTGTTGATGGTTTTCGCCGGTGTCTTCGGTGACTCTATCGGGCTCAGCCGGGGGAGCGGTTTCGGTTACGGGCAGTTTTTCATTTGCCTGACGGGAATAGTGCTTATCGTCGCCGGGTTTGCCGGCAGGCGATTCCCCGCCGTTTACAAGAGAGCATCCCTGGTGCTCATGAACACCATTCTGCTGTTGATGCTTCTCGAGTTCACGTCTCTCATGATAACCAGAGTGTTCCCATTCGATTTTCCCGACGGAGCGGATCTGCGGGCGCTCAGACAGAGAGAACAGATAAGGGAGACCGGCCTGGTCTTTCCTTCCAGGGAATTCACCCCCTACCTTATCTGGCGATCCGAAGGCACCTCCCTTCCGCTGATGAACGTGGATTCCCTCGGATTGAGACATACGACCTACTCCTGCGCCGCGGGGGACTCAATGCAGATCATCGCCCTCGGCGGCTCCGCCATGTGGGGCTGGATGGTCCCGGATTCACTCACGATACCCTCCCTGCTGCAGAAAAACCTCAACGAGAGGCTGGGCCGGGGAAGCTGTTCGGTGAGGAACTACGCCGAGAACGGCTACGTATCGACGCAGGATCTGATTCGGCTCATTCTCAGCCTGCAGAGGGGCGAAAGGCCGTCGATGGTCATCATGTACGACGGTTTCAACGACGTGCTCGCCGCCTGTGAGAACGCCGCCGCCGGAACCGTCATCGGCCAATCGGGGATAGAGGCCCGCTGGGCTTCCACCCCTGTCTCCACCGGACCTTCCTCTCTTCTGAACTTCCTCGGAGGGCTTCGGACCGTCGCCGTCATACGGGAACTGATCCCGAACCGAAACTCCGCCGAGGAAGGCCCGGAAGTGCTGGTCCTCGCAGATCCCTCGCTCGGCGAGGAGGGTTTTGATCTCGAGGCCCTGGCCACGGAAACCGCGTCCATGTACAAGGCCAATTACTCGATTGTGGCGGCCTTGTCCGAATCCATGGGCTTCAGGTTCGTCTTCGTGCTGCAACCTTATCTGTACAGTGGCATCAAGCCCCTGACCCCCTCGGAAGAGGCGATTCTGCAGAATGAGAATCCCGTGATACTGAAGATGGCGTCATTGGTTTACGAAGACATCCTGGCTGATGCTGAGCTGTATCCCAACATCGTCACACTGGATACACTTCTTGCAGAAGTTGATGAAACGGTGTTCACCGACATCTGCCACATGACGCCGGAAGGCAACAGAGTGATGGCAAACGCCATCTGTGGATATATCTGCAAAGACCGTTGAGCTGCCCCCACCTCTCTCGGATGTCCTCAATGGTCCTGACCAGTGGAGGACCGGATTCCACCTCGTTCTACCGGACGAAAGGTTGATTCCAGCGGCCCTTGCTCCAGTCGAACCAGCGCACAAACAATCATCAGGATGGCTCACTGTCTTGTGGCAGAGAGGCATCGCCGGATGCGCGGCTTTACCACAATCCGGTCGTTTGTTATGGAACTCTATGCCGGGATGACCACGGACCAACTCACGAGGCAGGAACTCTCTGCTCCGGGGGATTACCGCGAAAGACGGGTAGTCGGGGATCTGGAGCCCGGAAGGATATGAAAACCGGCTGGATGTTGAGTTGACATTCATATTGGATGGATTGTATGGTAAATCGAAGACGCGAAATCAGGAGGAAAAGAGATGAGGAAGGGAACACTCCTTATTGTCTTCCTGGGCATGGTCGCTCCCTGCACATCTGCAGGAACAAACCCATCTCTTGCCGCTGTGCTTACCCCGGACGGGGCGATCATGGAAGGGATTTCGGGAAGCTTCGATCCGACCGGATTCCGCATGACCTACGGTCCCTATGGCGAACCGCTGTTCGTCGAGGAAGCATATCCTTCCCGGGAACCAACTCCTTTTTTCGAAGACCGGAATGAGGCGGGCACCTGGTACTCGATGGGGAATGGTGTAAACAACTCTGTCTATGCCATCGCCGTGAGCGGCTCGGATGTGTACGTGGGAGGAAGGTTCAACCTGGCCGGAGGAAGCCTGGCCAACTGCATCGCACGCTGGGACGGCAATTCGTGGTCATCAGTGGGAGGCGGCGTGAACGGCTCTGTCCGTACCATCGCCGTGAGCGGCTCGGATGTGTATGTGGGGGGGTACTTCACCCGGGCCGGTGGAGTGACAGTCAATTACATCGCCCGGTGGGACGGCGGTTCATGGCATGCTCTCGGAGGCGGTGCAGGCAAATATGTCAATAGCGTCGCCGTCAGCGGTTCGGATGTCTATGCAGGGGGTGTTTTCATCGAGGCAGGGGGAATCCCCGCCAATTACATCGCCCGGTGGGACGGTAGTTCCTGGCATGCTCTCGGAAGCGGTTTAAATCTCAGTGTCGATGCCATCGCCGTGAGCGGCTCGGATGTGTATGTGGGGGGATTTTTTACCCTGGCCGGAGGAGTGACCGTCAATTACATCGCCCGGTGGGACGGCAGTTCCTGGCATGCTCTCGGAGGCGGCATGAGCGGACGAGTATATGCCATCGCCGTCAGCGGTTCGGATGTGTATGCAGGGGGTGTTTTCGTCGAGGCAGGGGGAGTTCCTGCCAATCGCATCGCCCGGTGGGACGGCAGTTCATGGCACGCTCTCGGAAGCGGCGTGAACGGACGAGTAAATGCCATCGCCGTAAGCGGCTCGGATGTGTATGTGGGGGGCTATTTCACACATGCCGGGGGCAGCCCGGCCAACTGCATAGCTCATTGGGATGGCAATGCATGGCACGCAATGGGAGCCTATGTAGACAATTATGTGTTTGCTACGGAAGCAATCGATTCGGGCATTGTCTATGTGGGAGGGAATTTTCTCTGCGCCGGAATGGCGATCGTCAACTACGTCGCCCGCTGGGTGCCGGACACGGGGATCGAACCGTCTCCGGGAGAGGCATCGACTTCTCTTCATGCCGCGCCGAACCCTGCTGTCGCTGGAACTGATCTCTCCTTCCAGAGCACCGGGCTTTCCCCGCTGACCCTGGAAATCTACGACACCTCCGGGAGGCTCGTGTGGATGCGTGACCTCGGAATCCTGCCGGCCGGCCCCCATGCCCTTTTCTGGGATGGCTGCGGCGCCGGGGGGGCGTCGTTGGCTCCCGGGGTGTACTTCGTGAGACTGCATGGCGCCGGGAACCAGGC
The DNA here is from genome assembly GCA_001618605.1 of Candidatus Fermentibacter danicus. Taxonomy (GTDB): domain Bacteria; phylum Fermentibacterota; class Fermentibacteria; order Fermentibacterales; family Fermentibacteraceae; genus Fermentibacter; species Fermentibacter danicus. Next base: position 11,184 of record LKHC01000140.1, on the reverse strand, counting down.
TGCGGCAAAGGTACTGCTGACCAGGTAGGCTGAACCATTTAATGGTGAAGAACCGAAGCATCGAAGAGGGAACCTGGTGCTGGAGCCTGAACGGGCCGGAGCCTGTCTCGTTCGACCGGATGAAATGGTGGTACGCCCGGCAGGAGTTGAACCCGCAACCTACTGGTCCGTAGCCAGTCGCTCTATCCAGTTGAGCTACGGGCGTACCGCATCATGGAATGGCCCTGGAGTCTAAGACAGAATCTGCGGATGGTCAAGGAGAACGGTTCAACCCCTGCCCGGGTATGTGATCCTTCCAGTGAACGTAAGCGAGGAACCCGCGTCTCCACCCAGGATAATCGTATCCGGTACTTCGAATCCGGCCACGGCTCCGCTCTGGAGCGTGCGGGGATAGACGACCCGGATCGCCATCCGGGTTTCCGAGCCGGATACTACGGTCGTCTCCATCTCGTATCCGCGGGGAACCTGCGTCGTGCTGGAAGTGACCGTGATCGACGGATGCGGAACCCAGAGGGTGTCGCCCGAGACCAGGAACCATTCCTTCGGCTGTCCGCCGTCGATGAAGGGCCCGGCTCCGGGCGCGAGAATCGGGAGCACCGCGGCCCATCCGGCCGGGGTCGGCCATGAATAGGACAGGACCGGCGCGAGAGGCGTTCCTCTCGTGTTCCACCACGGTATGACCGTGTCGCCGGGCGGCAGGTCGATCCTGCCAGTGGTCGATGCGAGATTGAGCCCGTCCGAGTCGAGGATGCGCATGGTGACTCCCCGCCAGGTCTGATCGGTCGAGTTCTCCAGGATCACGTTCGCTTCCAGGTGGATGTACCGGCCGTCCGGCGACCAGGTGTACCGGGGTTCCCAGCGGATGCCCGGAAGGTCGGCGACGATCTTCTCCCTGTCGGAGACGATGACAACCGAAGGGATGCCGGGTGCCTCACCAAGTAGGACGGACGCCGCCCGGGCGGAGTCGCCGGCCTGACAACGGAGTTCCAGCCTGATGATTCCCGATTCCGAGGAGCGCGCGGCGACCGCCAGGGGGTCCAGCCCGTTCCTTGCTATCCCCTCGATGCTTGCCGGGCCTGCCGGGGAGACGGTGACGACAACGGAGTCCAGATCGGTGCTGAGCCGCCCGGTCGGCCTCGGGCCGCAGCCGGACGCGAGCAGCGCCGGCACGGCGAAGAGTATGGCATGGAAAACCCGCATGGGGTATTTATGTTCATCCGTGAGCCCTGGAGGGAGGCCGTCAGCTTGATCACCGCAAGCAATCTGAAATGGGGCAAGGCCTCCGGCCCTGTCAGCTTCAGCGTCGCCCCGGGCCGGATGACGGTCGTCACCGGNNGCCTTCCAGACGGCCCCGGGAGCGCTGTTCCTGTCCGCGGCCCCGAGCCTTGATCCAGCGAGGCCCGCATACCGGCAGCTCCTTTCCAGGCTTTCCGCCTGCGGGCGGCCCCGAACTGCCGTGCGGGGCGAACTCGATGACTGGTTGGCTCGAAGCGGCCTCGAGAAGGATGCCAGAATCCGTTCCGGGCGGCTTCCCGGATGGATTCCGCGCTTTATGACCCTCGCCCTGCCGGCCCTGCTCTCTCCCAGGGTTCTTGCCGTCTGCGAGCCTCTCGAGGGTGTCCCTCTCGTCAGGATTCCGGATGTCGTCGGAATTCTTGTGGATGCCAGGACCGCGGGGTGCGCCGTCGCGGTCCTGTCCGTGAACCCCGGGGAACTGGCCGCCGAGGCCGACTCCATCGTCTCGATCGGAGCGACGGGATGAGGGGGTTCTTCTTCCACGAAGCCACGGACAGGCTGATGCAGTCGTACCTGTCCCCCTACTTCCTCATACCGGTAGTGATCGTCGTCACCGTCTCCCTCCTCGACCCGTTCGAGATCACGTGCACGACCGGCCTTAGCGGTGTGCAGTCGGCGTTTCTGAGCGCCACCTTCGCCGTCTGTCTTATCTCGGCCTTCGCGGGGGGAAGATTCTTCTCGGTGTTCTGGGGTTCCGCCTGGTTCGGATCATGCCTCCTCCTGCCGATCCGCCGGGCATCCGGGTTCTGGCAGGTGCTCCTTGCACAGTTTCTGTTCTCATCATCGCTCCTTGTGATGGCCTGGCTGGCCATCCTGGCCGCCCTGGCCGGCCACCCTGCCGGAAACCTCATGCCGGTCATCCTGGTCGGGCTCGCCTCTGTCTCCTGGACTTCGGGCGCAGCCGCCCTGGCCGGCCTCCTCACCACTCCGGCGGCGGCCTCCGTCTTCTCTGGAATAATCACCCTCTACTCGCTCATCCCGCTCGTGGACCCGAACGGCAGCATCTTCACCTCCGCGTTCCGCATCACAACCGCTGCCATGCCTGCCCACACCGGCCTGGGCTGGCCGGACACAACGGCAATCCTGATCCTGGCCGGCCAGGGCCTGGCCTTCGCCCTGGCCGCCGCAGGACTCTACATTGCCGGCATGAGGAGGATGACCCTCCCGGGGGAGCGCTGATCCCCGGCCCTTCCGACCCTTCCCGATTCGCTCAGACCGTTCCGGAACCCGGCGCTCCGGCGGCATCGAGCCGTCGGCGGGGCATGCAGCCGGGAGGAGGACGTTCTCCTGGAGGGGGAGTGTGTCGGCCAGGAAGGCCTGAAAGCGCGCCAGATCGATTTGCCGGCGTATCTCGCTCGTCATTACCTGTTGCATTGCATCATGTTAAGCAATTATGCCGGCTGGCAGATCTATTGCTGTTACATATGGCGGAAAGCCGGATGAACGGCTTCGATACGGAAGAAGGAGGTAGAGGAATGGCAAACCTTCCGGATCGCAGACGAGAGAGATATCTGACTCCAGCCGACTGGGCCAGCTATACCATGAACAGGATGCTCGAGGACTTCTTCCCCGGCGCCGGCAGCGGTTTCGACTGGGTTCCCGCCGTGGATGTGATAGAGACCAGGGATACGCTCGAGGTCAGACTGGAGCTCCCGGGGCTCTGCAAGGACGAGATCGACATCCAGTTCTCGAACGGCGTGCTCACGATCAAGGGCGAGAAGAAGGAAGTGAAGGAGGAAGACAAGGCCGAGAAGCGCTACCATCACCGCGAGATGCGCTACGGCTCCTTCGTCCGCGCCATCGCCCTCCCGGTCGACGTGAAGCCCGAGGAGGCAACCGCCCAGTGCTCCGAAGGAGTGCTCTCGATCGTTCTCCCCAAGGAGGACAGGGCCATACACAAGAAGATCGAAATCAAGAGCTGATCCGATCAGGTTCCGTGTTGAAGGGGCCGCCGTCAGGCGGCCCTTCCTCCATACTCCCCCGTCGCGGCATGTTCAGGATCAGGGGAGCGCCGTCCTGCCGCGACGCTTCCTGAGGACTGGCTGGACAGGCAAGGGGTGCATAATGTTCCGAAGCTCCCCGAGGCTGATCTGGTCATCAACTAAGAACGGAGGTTGCAGGATGTTCTCCGCCCAGGATTATTCGGCCCGAAGGGCGGCTCTGCTTGACCGGCTCCCGGAGCGGAGCCTGGCCGTCATCCCCCCGACCAGTGTGAAACCTTCCTCGGCGGATGCATCCCACACCTATGCCCCGTCGAGGAACCTGTTCTATCTCACGGGGCTGACCCAGGAGAACACCTGGCTGCTCCTCTTCAGAACTCCGGCGGGGGATACGGTCGAAACCCTGTTCACCGACCCGTTCGATCCCGAGTACGAGAAGTGGTGGGGCAGGAAGCTCACCGCGGAGGAGGCCTCGACTGTCTCGGGGATCGCCACGGTAAGGACTGACAGGGACTGGGAGGGTGCGATCGACCGGAGCCTCATGCGCGGGGGGATCGAGCACGTCTTCGTGGACTATCCCGTCGCAGGCCTCGGACAACCCCGTGGGCAGAGGCAGCGCTTCGCCTGGAAACTCTCGAAGGCCTGGCCCGACAGAACCCACGGTCGCCTCTCGCCCCACATCCACGCCATGAGGATGGTGAAGGACGAGAAGGAGGCTGAGCTCATCAGGAAGGCCGCAGGGATCACGGGTGAGGCTTTCGCGGCGGCCCTGTCGATCCTTCGGCCTGGCATACGAGAATGCGTCATAGAGGCCGAATTGCAGAGGGTCTTCATCGCATCCGGAGCAAGGGAGGCCTTCCCTGTGATAGCCGCAGGCGGCGCCAGAGCCACCTGTCTCCACTACACGAGCAACGACGCCGTACTGGAGGATGGCGACCTCCTCCTCATCGATTTCGGAGCGGCCTGGAAGCTCTACTGTTCGGACATAACCCGCACGGTGCCCGTGAACGGGCGCTACACCGACCGGCAGAGGCAGCTTGTCGAGATGGTTCTTGAGACGCAGCGCGATGCGATACACCGCCTGTCTCCGGGCAAGCTGCACGCGGCATGGAACCTGGAGGTCAGCGAGGCCTATGCGGAGAGGCTCGCTGCGGCAGGCATCATCCATGAGCCGGCCGGTATCGATGCGGTCTACTACCATCGCACCGGCCACCACCTCGGGCTGGACACGCACGACGAGGCGCTCGCCGAGACACCCATCGCACCGGGCATGGTCTTCACCGTGGAGCCCGGCCTCTACGTCGCAGCCGAGTCCACCGGCATACGGATCGAGGACGACGTGATGGTCGGCGGAGAGGGGAACACGATCCTCTCGGACATGATTCCGAGGGAGCCCTCCGACATCGAGGCCCTGATGGCCCGCGGACGCGGCTGACCCAAGCTCTGGCGATGCAGCCGGACAGATTGCCGTGATATCCGACGCCGGACTGATGGAGATGGCCCTCGATCAGGCGAGGGCCGCTCTGAACGCAGGTGAGGTTCCCGTGGGGGCGGTTCTCGCTCTTCCCGACGGGAGGCTGTTCCAGGCTCACAACCGAACCAAGGAGCTCGGCCGTCCACACGCCCATGCCGAACATCTGGTCATGGACAGTGCGGCGGAGGCTCTCGGCGACTGGCGGCTGGAGGGCTCGGTCCTGGCCAGCACGGTCGAGCCGTGCCTGATGTGCGGCGGTCTCTGTGTCATAGCCCGGGTGGCCAGGATCGTCTTCGGGGCGCCCGATCCGCGCTTCGGGGCTTTCGGGTCGGTGACGGACATCGCCGGGATGCAGAACCTCAACCATTATCCCGAAGTCACGGGAGGAGTCATGGAGGAGGAGTCGGCCCGGCTGATGCGGTCGTTCTTCAGGAGCCTCCGCTCGGCGCGTTCAGTTGATCAGGCAGGAGGAGACACCTGATGGCAAGGTTCGTTCCCGATCCGGACGGCTCCAGGACGGAGACAGTCTGCGTCCCATGCGGAGAGCATCCGGGCCATGTCTGCGAGGGCGAGGCATTTACCGGCACGAACAGCTGGCACCGCGTGAACTCGGCGTCGCCGGGGCTCGAACCCGCCTTGGCAACCGGCGGACAGGGCGCCGACCCTTCCGCCCCCGGAAGGGCGATCTTCGCCGGCGGCTGTTTCTGGGGGATGCAGCAGCACTTCGGCGTTCATCCCGGAGTAATCCGGACGACTGTCGGATACACAGGGGGCGTGGAGCCCGACCCTTCCTATGAAATGGTCTGCTCCGGCTCCACAGACTACGCCGAGGCGATAGAGGTGGTCTTCGATCCGGCGGCGACCAGCTTCACCGATCTCGCCCGGCTGTTCTTCGAGATCCACGACCCGACGCAGAAGGACGGCCAGGGGCCGGACCGCGGGCGGCAGTACAGGTCCGCCGTCTTCTACACCGACGAATCGCAGAGAATTGAAGCGGAGAGGCTGATCGGAATCCTACGCGGGCGGGGATACGGCGTGGTCACCGAGGTCGTCCCGGCAGGCAGGTTCTGGCCCGCCGAGGAGTACCACCAGGACCACTATGCGAAGACCGGCGGCATATCGTTCTGCCACATCAGGAAACACCGTTTTGGAGATCGGACCGCTGCGGAATTTGGTCCAGATGTTAAAAACGATCTGAAGGATTCTAGAGGAAGAGGCTGCTGAGGCTCTGACCCGAGTGGATGCGCTTGATCGCCTCCGCGAACACCGGGGCCACCGTCACGGTCTCGATCTTCGTCACGGGCCCGCCGTTCACGGCCGCTGCAGCCTCGCTGTTGAACTCGATGGTGTCCGTGATGAAGAGCCTGGTGATCGGGCTTTCCTCGATCAGTTTCACAGCCTGACCCGACAGGACCCCGTGGGTGACGAAGGCGAAGATCTCCTCGGCGCCGCGGTCCCGGGCCGTCTGGGCCGACTGGACCAGGCTGCGCCCCGACAGTATCTCGTCGTCGCACATGATCACTGTGCGGTTCTCGAAGTTGTCGATGCCCTCCACCGATCTCACCTGGGGCCGTTCGGAATCGTCGAAACGCACCTTCTTCACGTATCCGGTCACAACGTCCGGCGCTCCGCCGGCATCCTTTATGGCTCTGGAGACGTAGACCGCCATCGCGTCGTTGTCCGTTATGCTGCCCGAGTCGGGCGCGAGAAATCCGATCTTCTCCCGGCCCAGCTCGAGGATCTTCTTCATGAAGGTTCCCTGCGCGTGGAGCTGGTCCACCGGGATGTCACTGAATCCCTGGCTCTGGGGGCAGTGCAGCGTCATCGTAAGCACCCGGCTCGCCCGCACCGCCGCGATAAGATCGAACATCATCTTGGCGGTTATCGCGATGCGGGGCTTGTCCTTCTTGTCGCTCCGGGCGTAAGGGAAGTAGGGGGTCACGGCCGTGATCCTGCCGGCGCTGTCCTTTATTGCGTACATCATCTGGAGAAGTTCGAGTATGTCCCCCGATACAGTTCCGAAGGCTTCGCTGCGGTCCTGGAAGATCGACCGTTCGCCGGACTGGATGACGAAAACGTCCTTCTCCCTGACGGTTCCGCCGGTGAAGTTGACCATCAGGTTCCCGTTCGAGAACTCGATGAACTCGGCCGGCTCGGGCTCCACTCCCAGCAGTTCGCAGATCCTGCCGGTAAGGGCCTCGCTCGATCTTCCGGAACAGATTGCAATGCTTCCGAACATGTTATGACCTCCGGAAGGCAGCCCGCCGTTGAAAGAAGAGTACGCGCCTGTATTGTGGAATATGGCGGACCGTGCTGCGTTCGGGAAGCTCGGTGTCTTGACGAGCCTGCGGGGGTTTAGTTGATTCTGCTGTACCGTCTTGTTGAAGGCAATGAACCGGAGGCTCACTGATGGGTGAGAGGAAGATAAGGATACTGATCGCCAAGCCGGGCCTCGACGGGCACGACAGGGGCGCGAAGTACATCGCACGCGCCCTGCGTGACGCCGGCATGGAAGTCGTCTACACGGGCATCAGGCAGACGCCTGAAGCCATTGCCGCCGCCGCGGTTCAGGAGGACGTGGATTTCGTCGGGCTCTCCCTTCTTTCCGGCGCCCACAACCACCTCTTCCCGGAGGTTGCCAGGCAGCTCTCCGCCCGGGGGGCTTCCGACATCATCCTGTTCGGCGGCGGAGTGATCCCCGACGAGGACATTCCCGGTCTGAAGACCGCCGGATTCAGGGCGATCTTCACCCCGGGCGCCTCCGCCTCCGAAGTGGTGGAATTCGTCGAGAAGGAGTTCGAGGCAGGGGCGACGGCCGGGACCAGGGCCTGATTCCGGCCGGAGGTGTTCTTGTCCGCGATCGATCCCGTGCATCTCGCAGGCCTGGTAAGGCGCGGGGACCTGCGGGGACTGGCCCGTGCGCTGACCGTCGTAGAGAACGGCGGCCCTGAAGCCTCGGTCCTGATGCACAAGCTTTACGACCCGTCCCCGGCATCGCGCTCGGTCGGTCTGACCGGGCCTCCGGGCGCGGGCAAGAGCAGCCTGGCGGATGTGCTGATCGCCCACTGGAAGAGCAGGGGCAGGCGCCCCGGCGTCATAGCCGTCGATCCCTCCTCTCCGTTCTCGGGTGGAGCGATTCTCGGCGACAGGCTCAGGATGCAGCGTCATGCCTGCGATCCCGACGTGTTCATCCGCAGCATGGGCAGCAGGGGGCACATAGGGGGGCTGGCGAGCAGCACCGCTCAGGCCGCCGAGGTTCTGGCAGCCGGCGGATTCGACCCGGTTCTGATCGAGACCGTAGGTGTGGGGCAGGGCGAGATCGAGGTGGTCTCGGTAGCCGACCTGACCGTCCTGGTACTGGTACCCGGTCTCGGTGACGACGTGCAGATGATGAAGGCCGGCATCATGGAGATCGGGGATCTGATAGTCCTGAACAAGGCCGACCGGCCGGGGATGGACCAGCTCGAGACGGTTGTCCGGGCGAGCCTGGAGTTTGTCCGGGAGGGCAGGCCGGTGCCGCAGGTGGTCAAGTGTTCGGTGGCTACCGGGGAAGGGCTCGAAGACCTGTTTTCGAAGCTCGACGACCTTCTTTCGTCGGGCAGGGACTTCGAAGCCGTCAGGCGCGGCAGGGTCAGGGAGAACCTGCTCCGGGTCGCCGCGGAGCAGGGAACGAGGTTCGCGCTGGAACTGCTCGAGCGCAGCTATGGGATCGAGAAGGCCGTCGACATGGTCCTCGCGGGAGAGACCACGCCATACGAGATAGGGGAGCGTATCGCCGCGCTCTCGGGAAGGGCTCCGGTGTAGTATGATAGATCGTATTGACCACATAGGAATTGCAGTGGAGAGCCTCGACGCATCCGTGCCCTTCTACCGCGACGTGCTCGGCCTCGAGGACCTCGGACGCGAGGAGGTCCCCTCCCAGAAGGTTAGGGTGGCCATGTTCCGCGTCGGGGAGGCGAGGATCGAGCTTCTCGAACCGCTCTCCCCGGACAGCCCGATAGCCCAGTTCCTCGAGAAGCGGGGACAGGGAATACACCACATCGCCTACTCCGTCAGCGACGCGGCGGGCGTCGTTCGGACTATCATGGAGAAGGGCGTGGAGATGATAGACCGCGAACCCAGGGTGGGCGCCGGCGGCAGCAGGATCGCCTTCATCCACCCCAGGTCGTCCGGCAGGGTATTGACCGAGATATGTGAACACGGCAACAGCGAAAAGGAAGAGGGCCTATGACATCGGCGGAGAAAGTCGAGAAACTCCTCAAGCAGCGGGAAAAGGCCCAGGAGGGCGGCGGTCTCGATCGAATCGAGAAGCAGCACGCACTCGGCAAGCTGACCGCCCGCGAAAGGATCGAGCTGCTGCTCGACGAGGGGAGCTTCGAAGAGTTCGACATGTTCGTGTCCCACAGGTGCACGAACTTCGGCATCGACTCCAGGCACTTTCCCGGGGACGGAGTGGTGACCGGCTACGGGACGATCGACGGGAGACTGGTCTACGTCTTCTCGCACGACTTCACCGTCTTCGGAGGATCCCTCTCCGAGACGTTCGCCGAGAAGGTCATCAAGATCATGGAGATGGCGGCCGAGAACGGCGCTCCCGTGATCGGGCTGAACGACTCGGGCGGAGCCCGCATCCAGGAGGGGATCGAGAGCCTGGCGGGCTATGGTGAAATCTTCCTCCGCAACGTCGTCTATTCCGGCGTGATACCGCAGATCTCCGTGATCATGGGGCCCTGCGCCGGCGGTGCCGTCTACAGCCCCGCCATCACGGACTTCACGATCATGGTCGAGAACACGAGCTACATGTTCGTCACCGGCCCGAAGGTCGTGAAGACCGTTACAGGCGAGGACGTCACCGTCGACCAGCTCGGCGGCGCGCACATCCACGCGACCCGCAGCGGTGTCGCAAGCCTCACCTGCAAGACGGAGCAGGACGCCCTGCTCTTCGTGCGCAAGCTCGTGAGCTACATCCCACAGAACAACATGGAGGATCCGATCGCAGTCACGCCCACCGATCCACCCGACAGGATGGAGGACTGGCTCGACGACTTCATCCCCGACAACCCGAACAAGCCCTATGAGATGCGCAAGATCATCTCGGCGGTCGTGGACGGAGGCGAGTTCCTCGAGATACAGAGGATGTTCGCTCCCAACATCATAGTCGGATTCGCCAGGATGAACGGCAGGTCGGTCGGTATCGTAGCTAACCAGCCCTCGTTCCTCGCGGGCGTGCTCGACATCGACGCCTCGGTAAAGGGCGCCAGGTTCGTGCGTTTCTGCGACGCCTTCAACATCCCCGTCGTGACCTTCGTCGACGTCCCCGGCTTCATGCCGGGCACGAAGCAGGAGTACGGCGGCATAATCCGCAACGGCGCCAAGCTGCTCTACGCCTTCGCCGAGGCAACGGTGCCGAAGGTTACGATCATCGTCCGCAAGGCCTACGGCGGCGCCTACGACGTGATGAGTTCCAAGCACCTGAGAGCCGACGTGAACTACGCATGGCCCAGCGCGGAGATCGCTGTCATGGGCCCCGAGGGCGCGGTGGAGATCATCTTCAGCAAGGAGCTCGAGAAGGCCCAGTCGCCTGCGGACCGGAAGAAGGAGCTCGTCGAGGAATACAAGGAGCACTTCGCCAATCCGTTCACCGCGGCCGAGCGAGGCTACGTGGACGACGTGATCGTGCCGTCCACGACGAGGTTCAGAGTGATCCGCGCACTCGAAATGCTCTCGGGCAAGAGGCGGTTCATGCCCTCCAAGAAGCACGGGAACATCCCTCTATGACGGCCGGTACGCTGCTTGTCGCAGCCGTTGCCCAGGCGGATGACGCGCTCCTGACCCAGGGAGCCCGCGTCTCCGTCGTCGGGATGGTCATCGTTTTCATCGGTCTCGTGGTTCTGACCCTTACCCTGCCGCAGCTCAGGCGGGTGGTGGAGAGGATCGAGAGCAGGAAGGCCGCCAGGCGCGAGGAGGCCGTCCAGGAACAGACCGTCCAGAACCCGGCCGTGACCGACGAGGAGGTCGCCGCAGCCGTCTGCGCGATAAACGCCCACCTCAAGAGCCTGGAACAGATCGAGCACGTGCGTCTGACGCTTGGCTTGTATGACAAGCCTTACAGGCCGTGGCGTCTCGCGGGCCGGGCCGAGGCGCTCCTCGGCAGGCAGGCCCTCGGGAGCCGCTCGCGGAACAGGAGTCTCTGATGCCTGAATACAGGGTTTTCGTGAACGGGAAGCAATACGACGTCAACATCGGCAGGATGATGGACGACCGGGTGGACGTGATGGTGAACGGGAAGAGCTTCCAGGTGGAGCTCGAGGGCCCCAGAAAGGCGGTCTCGAAGACCCCCAGGATCGAGACCAGGCCTCATGTCGTGAGCGCCGCCGAGGCTCCGGACAAGACAACCCCCCCGGGCATCGCCAGCTCGGTGACGAAGGGCGACATACTCGCCCCGCTGCCCGGCCTGATACTGAAGCTGATGGT
>LKHC01000139.1 GCA_001618605.1 Candidatus Fermentibacter danicus | reverse complement strand
GCGGTGGGGCTGGCGATGATCGGGCTCGCCGTCAGGAAGAACTACGAACCGCTCCTGCTGGTCCCGATCGGCTTCGGGATCATCGCGGGGAACATCCCCTACGATCCCGCCCTCATGCCGATCGGCTACCAGGACGTGCTGAACGGACAACAGTCGGTCTTCAACCTGCTCTATTTCGGGGTCTCCAGCGGGCTCTTCCCGCCGCTGATCTTCCTCGGGATAGGCGCCATGACCGACTTCAGCGCCCTGCTCTCCAACCCGAAGCTGCTCCTCCTCGGAGCCGCCGCGCAGATAGGGATCTTTCTCACCCTGATGGGGTCCCTCCTTCTCGGCTTCGACTTGAAGGAGGCCGCCGCCATCGGCATCATCGGAGGCGCCGACGGTCCCACGGCGATCTTCGTCGCCAGCCAGATGGCCCCCCATCTCCTGGGCGCGATAGCCATAGCCGCATACTCCTACATGGGTCTGGTTCCGGTGATCCAGCCCCCGATAATGAAGCTGCTCACCACCCCGGCCGAGCGCCGGATCAGGATGAAGCCCGCCAGGCGGGTGTCAAAGACGGAGAAGGTTCTATTCCCCATCGTGTCCTTCATCATCACGGCCTTCATAGCGCCCGGGGCCATCACCCTCCTGGGCATGCTCTTCTTCGGGAACCTCCTGAGGGAGAGCGGAGTCACAAACCGCCTCTCCGACAGCGCACAGAACGCCCTCAACAACATCGTCGTGATGCTGCTGGGCTTCTCGGTGGGCACGAGCACGCAGGCGAGCTACTTCCTTACGCCGCAGTCGATACTGATCTTCGTCCTCGGGGCGGCCAGCTTCGCCGCCGCAACTGCGGGAGGCGTGCTCTTCGCCAAGCTCATGAATCTCTTCCTCAAGGGAGAGAACAAGATAAACCCGCTGATCGGATCGGCCGGCGTGTCTGCCGTTCCTGACTCGGCCCGCGTGTCCGAGATCGTGGGGCGGCAGTACGACCCGAAGAACCACCTGCTCATGCACGCTATGGGTCCCAACGTGGCGGGCGTCATCGGAAGCGCGATCGCGGCCGGTATCCTCCTCGCGATGATTCCGCACTAGGAGGAGATGGGAAACCTGAAGATCCGCAGCTACGACTGCCTGGTCACGGGCGGCGCCGGCTTCATCGGTTCGCATGTCTGCGAGGCCCTTCTTGCGAAGGGGAACAGCGTCCTCGTGGTGGACGACCTGTCCACGGGAAATCTCGCCAACCTCGAAGGCTGCGTCTCGAATCCTGAGTTCAGCTACACCAT
>LKHC01000138.1 GCA_001618605.1 Candidatus Fermentibacter danicus | reverse complement strand
CTCCACGCTGCGGGCAAGAAGGGGCGGAGGACGTTCATCGCCTCCACCTCGGAGGTCTACGGCAAGAGCGAGGCGGTCCCCTTCGACGAGGAAGGCGACCTCGTCTTCGGGGCGACAAGTCGAAGCCGCTGGAGCTACGCCTGCTCCAAGACCATAGACGAGTTCCTAGCCCTGGCCTACGCCAAGGACCGGGGGCTGCCCGTAACCATCGGAAGGCTTTTCAACACCGTGGGCCCCAGGCAGTCCGGCAGATACGGGATGGTCCTCCCGCGCTTCATCAGGCAGGCCCTGGCGGGGGATCCCATCACGGTTTACGGCGACGGAACGCAGACCAGGTGCTTCAGCCTGGTCTACGAGGTTGTCGATTGCATTCTGGCTCTGCTGGATACACCCGGCTCGATCGGTCTGGCCGTTAACATCGGATCGACCGAGGAAATCTCGATCATGGACCTGGCCAGGCTGGTGCGGGAGAAGACGGAATCCCGGTCCGAGATCAGGATCGTCCCCTACGACGAGGCGTATCCGAAGGACTTCGAGGACATGCAGAGGCGCGTTCCCGACGTGACCAGGCTGCGGGAACTCGTTGGATTCGTCCCCGGTGCCGGCATATCGGAGATCATAGACAGGATACTGGCTTCGGGCCGGCATCCTTCCTGATCCCGTGGAGAGGATCGAGTCCCCGGACAACCGCTCCGTCAGGCGGGCGGTCGAACTCTCGACTCCCAGAGGGGTGGACAAGCATGGGGCCTTCCTCGTGGAAGGCCCCAGGTTCATCCGGGATCTCGCGGTACGCAGCCCCGGCATCGTCCTGGAAGTGCTCGTGTGCGAGGGAGTCGATTTCCCGGACATTCCCCGGCGCCTCGAAGAGGGGCGGGCACTCCTTCTTCCGGAGAAGATCTTCCGGCTCATATCCGACACGGTGCATTCTCAGGGGCTGGCCGCCGTCTGCAGGCTGCCCGTCCAGCCCGCCGGGCTGGAGGCGGGCGGTGATCCCTCGACAGTACTCGTTCTGGACGGGATCGCCGACCCCGGGAACGCCGGCACCCTGCTGCGGTGCGCCGCCGCCTTCGGATTCGCCGCGGTGCTGTCGCTCTCCGGGACGTGCAATCTCTACTCGCCGAAGGTGACGAGAGCCGCCGCAGGCGTGAACGCGTGGCTGCCCGTGATCCGCGGCCTGGATGCCGGGAGGGCGGCCTCGATTCTGACGGATGCCGGGTATACGGCTCTGGCGGCCGAGAAGAGGGGGCGGCCCGTCTACTCCGCCTCAATCCCCGAAAGATGCGCCCTCGTCGTCGGTTCCGAGGCGCACGGCCTGTCCGCCGGGGCTTC
>LKHC01000137.1 GCA_001618605.1 Candidatus Fermentibacter danicus | reverse complement strand
CCGCAGGGGCGGCGGCCTGGGCGGCGCGCTTCGCCAGGATCTCGAAGGCGGATTCCCTGTCCACGGGGACGTCGTATCTGGAGCCGAGAGGGCTCCTTCTGCGCACTTCGTCGCGTTCGGCCTCCGTGATGGAGCCCATCCTGCACCTCGGCGGGCAGATGGTCGCCCGTTCGACCGGCATGGGCACGCCCTTGTCGCGGAGCATCGAAAC